>JBOGQL010000156.1:0-4705 GCA_050748985.1 Nitrososphaera sp.
GCCTGAAGACATTCGACGCAAGATTCTAGATGCCTGCAGATCGATGAGCGACGACCCATTCGATGGCGATGTAAAGCCGCTGAAAGGGATTACAGGAGCATTTCGAAGACGCGTCGGAAACTACAGAATCGCCTTCAGTGTGAATTTTAACGAAAATGAAGTGCTTATTCTCAAAATAGGGAGAAGAGGAAAATTCTATGAAGGGATCTGAAACGATATACACCAGAAGCCGTTAACGAGAGCTACTAGTAAAAGCAAGCGTAAATCTTCCCTGCTATTTCAATCGTATTGGGGCAGCAGAAGTATCGTGACTTTCGACAGTCGTCTTCCCCAATGAAGGCCGCCTTTGCTCAAACATGTGCTGGAGTCGCATGAACCGTGGATCCTACTGCATTCGCCTGGTCCCGAAAAAAGGGATCATGGCCAATAGTGGGATTGCGCACCGAGTAACAACTCCCGTCGAAACGATGGAGAAACTATAGAAGCGAAGCACGTATCTGCACCCACATTGTTTTATTGCATATGGCTTTTTAGGTACTCTGGGTTCCGTACTCCATCATATGAAAGGATACCACCGTGGAATGTTTGTGGCCATCACTATTCTGCTGGTGCTCGGCCTGTCCGTGATCGTGCTGACAACACCTTCAGGGCAGGAATTTCTTAATATTTACAGTAGCGGTGGGCTACAGCAATTGTCCGGACTTACTGGGCAGCATAGCCAGAGCAGCTTTGGCATGCCTTGGTAAGTTATTGCAAACTTAGGGTCGTGTTAAACCATGATAGAGTCCAAGCCTTGGGAATCAGACGCAGTTAATCGGCAACGATCGATCTCTGGCCTTTCGCCGGAAGACAGGATTCTGCGAAGCGCCCTTGAAGAGATTCTGATGATACTGGGCAGGCCGGTTCAGAAAGCTGTTGTCACCGATCTGGAAACTAGGGGGCTGTATAGAAATGACACTGAATACCTTGAGGTCGGTGCCGTATCAGAATGTCTACACCGCTTTTTCGGACACAAGTGCGCCCAGCTAATCCTTGTACGAGCAGCAAGGACGAATGAAATGCGTTCGAGCGGTGCTCTAACATGATATTCGAATCCTTCAATCCTCATAGTGGACATATTAGTGAATATGCTGCAGGTGGCAAAAAAGGGAGATTCAAGTCAAAATATGAGTTATATTTCGTCCCCAGTAGCAACCCAGGAGCTAAAGCACCACACTCGCCGGGCATCTGGCTTTGTGACAAATGCAGCGGGCAGTTCGGTTCCTTCTCGAATCTCAGGGCACATAAAAGAAGCGCCCACGCCTACTGACATGACCTAACCTTGAAGGCTAATTGTGACCGACCGAGAAGAAAAACAATATAATTAGTAAATTCAACGCGGTGGCCTCCGAAAAACTTGGGTGATGCCTCGAAACCTCTGACTTGACTTGAATTTCTGTCATCTATCTGTCGGTGCAGCGCTTACGAGGAGGGCGGATTTTTCCTCGCGCAGCTTGTCTAGGCGAATAGTTCTGAGAACTGCCGTCCTTTTTCCGTAGTCCTGTACGCGAGAGCTTCGTCTTGCCTCAGCTCTTCGATCATGCCTGACCCAAGCAGGAACGCCAAGTGTTTTTCCAGCTGGTAAAAGTTGATGCCTGCGCCGTACATCAGATGGGTCTTCCTTATTGGCACGTTTGCAGACTGCAGCATCTTCAACAGGATCTGAACTCTGTCCCTTCTCGGTGTCCTCTGAGTGGCGATTTCGAATGGGTTAGCAGTCCTTTGCTCGTCACTCCTGAATCGTAAGAGATCCTCAGGATGCGATTCGTTATCACGAACAGACAGATACTCGGCATGCGGCCGAGGTGCGAGTTGGATTTTTGTTGCCATACCTTCTCAACATAGGCAGTAGGGATTGCGTATTTAAGCAACCGAATTGTTGCCTTGCCGTTTAAAGTTCATCTGGCAACTAAATTTCGATGGAGAGCATCCGTTAGCTGGACAGCTAAGTAACAAAATATCGTTGTTAAAGAATCCCAGCACTCCTTGCAGACATCCAGTAGTTGATTTTCTTTTTTTCGTCGTCATCTAGCAGCTTGTCATAATTGTTTGATAATTGTTCAAGGAGGATATCGAGTCTATGGCCTTCTTTGCGGATCTGTTCCATCTCCTGCAAGGTGGATTCATGCTCCTTGTAGTACTGCTGCCTTCTCACCAGTTTTTCGATCTCTTCAAACAGGTTGCCGACCGCGACCAGTTCCCCAATCTCCGAGTCAATCGTACTGAGCAGCTTTGATATCCTCTTCCGACCACGAATAACCCATCTCTCCCTTGCAAAATCCAGTGTAACCTGTTTTTTTACCAGACCTATCTTTTTTAGAGTCGCAAGGTGTTTTTCTATGGTGGGAGCCTTCACTGATAGCTCTCTAGCCAGCGAGGTCACGCCGGAGCCTGCCTCGGCGTCAAGGAGCGACCGAAGTATCTCGAGCCTTTTCTGCTGCCCTAGGATCGAGAGAACTACGTCGATACTGACCTCGTGACTCTCTCTGCCATCAGACTCGGCCGGCGGGCTCTTCTTGGTCAACTCTACGCACGTTGCTTAAACAAGAGATCAAGATTTACTTTGTGTTTTACGCGCCGCACCACACAAACGTTAGCAGAATCACGATCTCTTAATCTGCTTCATCACGTTTTCAAACACGCCAAGCGGCTTTCTTGTTCCCTCGGGCAGGGCAATAATGAAATCTGACAACTTGCTAATGCCGGCCGCAAACTCGGTGTCTGGATATAATTTGAAGAATAAGTATGCGTCCTTCTTGTTAGGGCCGCCGTATGACTTTCTGACTATCGGGTCCTCCTTTACCTTGACGATACAGGGTGCTTCAAAGGCCTTTTCGACCAGCAATACAAGCTTGTCAGAGATCTTGTCGGTCGTTATCCTGTTTATCACAAATCCGGCGGGCTTGCAATCAAAAACATGCCTCGAGAGGCGGGCCAGATCGATCCCGCTTTCGACACAAAGTGAAAATTCATCCTCGCTCAGTATCATTACAAGATAGTGGCTGAGTCCAAGGGCGAGAAATGCCGACTCGCTCATCGGAAAGGGTATGTCGACAAATAGAATGTCACATTTCAATTCCTCGAGCTTTTTTGCGATCTTGGCAGTGCCCAGATCAAAATAGGACTCGACTCCCAGCCCGGAAGGCAGCAGGTAAAGGTTATCGATATCTGTCTGGTAGAGTGCATCGCTGGCGTCCAGGTTCCTCTTTATCACATGGCTCAGCGTTATGGGTCCCGTCTTTGCACCGGTAATCGTCTCCATAGCTTTGCTGGGGTCGGCGTCAAAGATTACAACCTTTTTCCCTGCGTTGGCCAGCGCCACCGCTACATTTGCCTGGAGCAAGGTCTTGCCCACCCCGCCCTTCGGAATGGTAAAGGTGAGTACTTTCAACATTAATTCTGGAAAAGCTGCTTATAAAAGAAGTAGAAGTATTAGCTACCCAGCTAATGAACGAACAGCCAGGCTATTGTTTCGCGCTATCGGCTTTAGAGCTTCTGGAGCCGAACCTGTCGAGCAACTCGGACGCATTTAGCGCCGTGTCAAGATTCCTGCCAAGCATCTGCTCGAGCTCTTCTATCACCGGGCGCACCTTCTCGGCTTCACCTGCGATCGGGTCGCTCTTCGGGAACAATATTTTTGCGGGGTTACTGTATGCAGAGGACATCCTGCGCCTGTGATCGCTCACCTTCTTCAGCGTGATCGCGATTCCGGTAGGGATTCCTATTGCCATCGCGCCCGCAAGCAGAGTGTTGGCCGAGACCCAGCCAATCAATGAACCCTCTGGAGGGCGAGGGAATAGTACGTCGTTCGATTCAGAGACTACTTCGGATTCCTGAGTTTGCTGAAGAGAGGGCACAACAGGAAACTGGCCGTAGTAGTAGCCGATTTGTAAAACTTGATCGCTCTCCACAACGGCGCTTAGCCGGATTTCGCGCAAGGCGGCATTTCTGTTAAAGACATACGCCACGGTCTGGTTGATCGGGATATCGTCGATGAAGTACTGTTGGCCGGCGGATGAAGCGAAATTGAGCTCCAATTCAGATACAGCAGCCGTCGTATTGAGCCAGATCCCTATGATTTCTCCTGAAGGATCCGGTGCAAGAACAGTAGAGCGTCCGGATCCCTGGAAGCTAAGGGCATAGATCTGCTCGGACGGCTCGGGGTCAATTCTCATGACCGTGTTGTTGAAGGCAGGCTCGACAACCGCGAGAGCGGTTGGCTCCTGTTCTGGCGATTCCTCTGCTTCGCCGCTGCTGACCGGGACTTCAACAGGCGCTGCGGTATTGTTGACAATCATCGACACCTGATCGGATTGTAATACATTACTTTCATCCAAGAGGTCGAGCTGGAATGTGAGGATTATACCCGCCCCCTCGCTAATCTGAGGCGCGATGAATGATGCGTTCAGCGCTGCAGGATTTGACAGAGTAACTCCGGGACCTATGACCTGCTTCCAGTGGAAGCTATAGCTGCCATTACCGGTCGAATCCACAAAGGTTCCGTTAAGCACTACCAGTGAGCCTTCGTTCACTATCTGATCATCCAAGCCGGCTGACAGAACGAGCGCGGGCCCGCTGACGGTTTCTTCCGGCAGGTTTCTTACGACAACAAGCACGGTCTCGTAAGCGTTTCGTCCTTCGTCGTCGGTAACTGTCAGTTGGAAGG
>JBOGQL010000157.1:0-20324 GCA_050748985.1 Nitrososphaera sp.
GCCCACGCGTAGATAAGCTCTTCCTGCTCTCTGTTCGGCGCGAACTTTTCGCCTTTGATCGATATCACGATGCCACGTGGCTGGTACTCGGGTGGGAATGCAACGCCTCGGTGTTCAAGGGTCTTCCATCTTTCGCGCGTTCCCGCAACTCGCGCCTCGACCGCTTCTTCCAATTTTATTTGAATGAAAACCGTTCAGGACTACTCTTAAACCTTACCGGTCAAACAAAGGCCCGGTCTCCCCAGACCTGCTCCCCTATTTCTGTCTGCTCGCCGTCGACTATTCTTTTCATCACTTCGACTGCCGATGCTTTGTGCAGGTACTCGTTGTTATTGCCGCAGCGGTAAGAGTAGGTGCACCGAGGGCACCCGCTCTCGCTTGTGCAGGGACATTCGGACAGGATTCTCAATCCCCTTCCGAAAGATCTTTCGAGTCTGTCGTACAGGGCCCTGCTTGCTCCATTGCCCCCAACACTTCCATCGTAGACAAAAATCAGACCTGACGAGCCAAGCGATATGCCGCCAAGGTCTTGGGACGCTCCTCCTGTTATCATTGCACTTCCCTCGATCAGCACATGCTCCGAAGCGTGGAACGCGCTCATTTCCACGTACTGCCCGTCTTCCGCTTTGGCAAGGCTGTCAGCTGGAGCCGGGGCTCTGAACACGAATCCCTTCGTCACGAACTCGAATTCGAGGGGCTTTTCCAGCATCACCTTTTTGCCCTGCGCGACTTCTTTGCCAATCTCGATATTCGCGTAGCCGAGCACCAGCTTTTTGATCTTCAGTGAGCAATAAGCTACTTCTACGCCAAAGACTCTCTTTTTCTCGTACCTTTCCAGTATTGATGGCCACTCGTCGGTAAGGGCCTTCGTATAGTACGGATAGTCCGACGGGATCGATGCAAGCACAGAATACGGCTGGCTGTTTTTCTCTGGCTCGAAATAGAGCTCTTGCACTTTGTACCTTCTTCCGCCCAGAAAGTAGATCGCGCTCGGGTGAAGCTCTTCAAGCGCTTGCGGCAGCGCCCTGTCGCCCACTATTTTCCCGTTGAACTTGATGTCGACCCTGCTCCCAATACCGCGTATGCTGTACTCCTTCAGAACTTCCATCGCCTTTCTCAGGTCCGGCAGGAACCTCTCGTTGACCACCTTGATCAGGCCTTTTGAAACGAGCGTTTGCAGCGTGGCCCACACCGGTCGCGACTCGCCCATTGACAGGGGTCTGTCGCAGGCCATCGCGAGTACCTGGTACTCCTGCACGAACGGGTTTGAGGGGTCGGTGTATGCGTACTCGTGATCATCAAGGTAGTCAGCCGGGTGCATCTTGTAGTATTGGCTTATTGGGTCATTGCCTAACGCAAGGAATGCGTACCCGCGTTGGCCCCTCCTTGCGGCCCTCCCGACTCTCTGGACGAGCCTGTTCACGGGAACTATGTTTGATATTATCGCGTCAACGTCGCCGATGTCTATTCCCAGCTCAAGGGTGGGCGTTGCAGAGATGGCCGACAGCTTGCCTGACTTGAACTGCTGCTCCACTTCCTTCCTGATGGAGGGCGTAAGGCCCGCCCTGTGTACCCTGATGCTCACGCCCTGGCGCGATCCGTAGAACGCGAGCAGCTCTGACCCAAGGTGCGAGCTCGCAAAGGCAATGGTCCTGTGTCCCCTTTTTGTGGTCTGCCTCAGCAGATCGAGCGCCAGCGATCTGTAAGATCGCAGCGAGGGGAAGATTATCGCAAGACCGATTCTTCCCCGCCTCCCCTTTCCTTCTACGACGAGCATTTCTCGCCCGAAAAGCGACTTGCAGAACTCTGCTGCATTAGGGAGCGAGGCGGATGCCGCGATTATTTGCAATTTGCCGGAAAATCTCTCGAGCCTTGAAATGATGTGGTGGACGTTGGCTCCGAACACTCCGGTATATACCTGGGCTTCGTCCACCACCATGAACCTGGCACTCTTGAGCAGCGACGAAAATCTAGTCCGGTGCATCAAATGGTAGTGCAGCACATCAAAATTTGTAACAAGTATATCAGGTGGCGCAAGCAGGATCGACTTGCGCTCTTTTTCCGGCGTGTCTCCGTCAAGAACCGCTGCCACTACGCCAAGGGGCTCAGCCAGCTCCCTAATCTTTGGAAGCTGGTCCCGTGAGAGGGCCTTTGTTGGGTAGACGAAAATTGCCGATACCTTACCTGCCTGACCTGCGCGAAGCGAGCCAAAACGCGGGAGCCGCTCAGCGATCTTTTGAAGCACAGGGATGCAGAATGCCTCCGTCTTACCCGAGGCAGTAGGCGCAGAAATCACGACGTCGTTTCCCTGCAGGATTTTTTTTATAGCCTGTTCCTGGAATGCATAGAGGCGGTCAAACTTTTTCAGGCTCAAGACGCCAATGATGCCTTCGTCCACTGGAAGGTTGGCTATGTTCGAGCCGGGATCCGGCGGCGGCTCTTCTATAATCCTGAAGTCAACAACATAGTCTTGCTGTGACCGCAGGACATCCTCCAGCAGCGGGTCGCCCGATGCCCCGTTAGAAGCCAGGAGGGCGCTGATTTCCTCTGGAGAACGTATTATCTTTTCCTGCTCCATCAAGAGCTTCAGGTCGCCTGCCTCGGCTACTCCGCTCCCAGAGTCGTAACGGTCCAGAAATTCGAGATATGCTTCGTCGGTGGTCGTTGCCAGCGGAATGATCGAGCAGAGGCTGCACTTGGCGCATCGAAATATCAGCCTGCCATCAAATATCTTCTCCACACCTACCGCATGAAGTGATTTACACCTAGGGCAGCGGTAGTTGCTTGACAAGGCAGAAGGCGTTGTTCATTTTCAGAATAAAATGTTTGTCCTTTACGAGTCCAATTTTTCGCATACTGTCAGAGTTTTCTCTAGCTATAATAATGGCGGCTCATCAACTGCCAACATAATTGCCTTTGTCGGGAGGCCTTGGCAGTAGATACTGGAGCGAAGTGATAGGGGTACTGCGTTCGGTCATTCCGGTGTACGACAAGGTGAACAGGGCTATCTCCCTTGGCAAGGACGAGGAATACAGGGAGCGGGGCATCCGCGGACGCGTAATGCCGGGTGATGTAGTGCTGGACGCCGGGTCTGGTTACGGCAACATGTCGCGCGTCGCGCTCGCTGCAGCAGGCGGAAACGCCAGCATTGTGTTCTATGATCCGATTCCGGAGATGCTTGCAAACGTAGAGCAGTACTCTGGATTCGGGATTAACCCATCGCTTTCATCAGGAATATTCGAGTACTTGCCGTTTCGCGACGGGATATTTGACGCCGTGATGTGCGGGTACTCCCTTAGGGACGCAATCCAGCTAAGACAAGCTATAGCCGAAATGCACAGGGTGCTCAAGGAAGGGGGCAGGCTTATAATTGTGGACCTGGGCAAGCCTGACGGCGCGCTGCAGAGGGTGCTGGTATCCGCGTATCTCAAATACTTTATTGGAATATCCGCATATCTCGTTGCAGGAAAAGCGGGCCTGAAGTTCAGGACGCTCTACGGAACATACCTGCGTTGGCCGAAAAACTCTGATCTGGATGACATGCTGAAGGAGAAATTTTCCAAAGTGCAGTTCCAGAGACACATGATGGGCGGCGCAGTGATAATCGCCGCGTACAAGTAGATCGCGATGAACCGCGCTTTCCTGCTCGTAGCTGTCTGCGCAGTAATAGTGGGGATTTCGTACGGCATGCACTCGCCAATAGTGCCCGTTTTTTCAAGGGACGCGCTTGGCGCCGACTATTCGGAGGTCGGCCTCATAGGAATGGTGAACTTTCTGCCGTACATGTTTGCTCCGCTCTTTGTAGGCATGATGCTTGACAGGTTGAACAAATCCTACATTCTTGTTGCGGGCGTCCTGCTCAATACATTTTCAATTTTCATGCTGTCAGGGGCGCAATCGGTGCCTGAGGTCATGTTCTTCAGAGCGCTTTCCGGAGTCGCGCATGCCCTGTTCTGGCCCTCCTCAGAAGTCCTGATATCGACTAATTCCACTTCCGAAACCCGCGTAAAGGGAATAGCTCTGTTCACCGCTGCCTGGGTGCTCGGCTTCATGGTCGGTCCACTTGTAGGAAAGCTGGTACTTGACGCGTACGACTTCAGCACGCTATTTCAGCTCTCAGCAGTTGTAGTCGCCGCGGGCGTGGTGCCGGCAGCTCTTCTGCGCCGCCACGGATCGCCAGTGGCAGAGCAAAAGGAAGTAGTGTTGCAAGCCGGGTCGATGCTTCAAGTCGCGAAGGAAATGGCAAAGTACCCGACTGTAAGTGCGGTTCTACTTTACTACGCTGTCACTTTTGGTGTGGTTCTTGCCGTGTACCCTGCTTACATGAGAGAATCATCGCTTTCGAACCAAGAGATCGAGATCCTGTTCTTTGTATTCGGACTATCTAGGTTCACGACGCTATACTTTGTGCAGAGGATTTCTCGGTACGGATCCATGGCACTTGCGCTGGCGGTCGGTTCAACTGCAGTAGGAATGCTGATTTCATTTGCGTTCACGTCGATGGCGGCTTTCGCGGTTTCTCTCGCTCTGATTGGGCTTGCGACAAGCATATTCTACCCGGTAACGTTCAACATTGTGACGCGGGGGACCCCGCCGGGGCAGGTCGGGCAAAAGCTCGGAGTCTACGAAACCCTCTTTGGGGCAGGATGGACCGCCGGGCCGATAGCAGTCGGCCTGTCGTCAGACGCGTTTGGTTCCAGCAGCCCGTACCTAGCATTCTTTATCGTCGGCAGCGCCCTAGCAGCATCAATAGCGTTTATCAGGAAAAGGTAGTCAGCGTCCTATTCGCAGTGCTACCTTATCTTGACGGTCCGCCCGCGTACATCTAGCTTCCCATCCGCGAAGAGCCTCACGGCTTCTGGATAGAGCTGATGCTCCTGTTCCAGTATCTTAGCCGAGAGGGTTTCTTCGGTGTCGTCCTCCATGACCTGCACGGTCTTCTGAAGTATCACGGGTCCGGAGTCGACTCCTTCGTCCACGAAATGCACGGTGCACCCGGTGACTCGAACGCCGTAATCGAGTGCCTGCCTCTGCGCGTGCAGGCCGGGAAAGGACGGCAGGAGTGCGGGGTGAATATTTAGTATTTTCATCTTGTACATTCTAACAAATTCAGGGCTCATTATCCTCATGAAACCAGCAAGGCATACAAGGCCCGACTCGGGATGTACCCCGTGCCGCTGCAGCAGAGCTACAAGCTTTTGGTCATAGTCCCAACCCTTCAGGCCGTCGGCCGGCAATACCGCGGTCGGAACGCCGTATTTCTCTGAAGCAGTCTTCAGGCCGGCGGCGTCGGGCTTGTTGGAAATCACAACGCAAGGCTTCACGTTGCTAATTCTGCCTGATTCGATTGCCGACAGGATAGCGTCCATGTTGCTTCCCCTGCCTGAGATCAGGATTCCTAGGTTGACCAACGTGGACTAGTCTGCCTGCCGCCTCTTCTTAAATGTCGCTGGAACAAGCCCGGAAGCCCAGCGAATCCGGACAATTGGTATGAATCCTTTTTTTGGTTAGGTTATACGGTGTGGCCGGCGCCAGTCCAAAGTCGACGTCTTCCGGCTCGGCACCAACATCAGCTAAATGTTAAAATACGTACAGGCGTTTACGTGTGACAGCTCGGGATGGCATCCAACGTAACGCAGGTTCAGTCTGGGATATTGGTGCAGCATGAAGGCGCCAGTATCTTGCTGGACCCGGCGCGGGCTTCTGGATGTAACTTTACCTTTGTGTCACATGCACACGTTGACCACCTTCATAATGGGAATAAGAAAACGAAAGCAAAGACTTGCGTACTAGCTTCAAAAGAAACGGCGCTCATTGCGCAGGTGAGAGGCTACGATATAGACAACGCTTCAGACGACCAGGACGGCTTTGAACTCGTAGACACGGGTCACATCCTGGGTTCTCGCGGGCTCTTGATAGGCGATGATATCTATTACACGGGCGACATTTCCACCCGCGAACGTGCGTTCATGAAGCCGGCAAGGCTGCCGCGCGCCAAAACCCTGATAATAGAATCGACGTTTGGACGACCAGAATACGTCTTTCCGGCACTTTCAGAGGTTACTCACAGGACCAACAAGATAATTTCCGAAATGTATGACCTTGGGATTCCTGTCATCCTCATGGGCTACACTCTGGGCAAGGCGCAACTGCTGACAAAGATGTTTGGTCACTGGGACCCGCTGTATATTCATGACTCTGTAGCCCGGATGAATGCCGTCTACACCGATCTCGGGGTTGAGCTGAAGATCGCAATGACTCATTCGGAGGCCGAGGACCTCGGTCTTCTCTCAAAAAGCAAGCCATGGGTGATGGTGGCGCCCTTGATGCAAAGTAGAAGCACTTTTGTCAGGGAAATGAAGGACAGGTATGGCGCGGTGACGATAGGTTTTACGGGTTGGGCAGTTGGGAGTGGATACAAGTACATGACTGGGCTAGACTACGTGATGCCCCTTTCTGACCACTGCGATTACAAGGAGCTCGTTCACGCAGTCAGGGTGTGCAAGCCTGAGAAAGTCTATACATTTCATGGTTTCGCCGCCGAATTTGCCGGTACTCTGCGTGAGATGGGCTTTGACGCAGAGCCGCTCGACAGGAACAGGGGCAGGCGTGACACGCCACGATCGCTGGACGCGTTCATGTAGCGACGCCGGCGTACCAAAGCTGGCCGCACCAAAAAATTAAGGTGGTAGATCAGCCAAGCTGAGTTCCTTGTTGGATTCAGCATTATCTGGTTCTTCTTTTCTCTGCGTATTCGCCTTCTCGTTCTTTTCTCTGATCGCCTTTATCGCGTCAATGCACGCATTCCTGATCTCCTCGTGCGCCGTGACTGCCAGTATTTCTTCGAGGGAAATAAGCCCGCTCTCGCCTCGCGTTGATAATTCGCTTATTGCAGACTTTTTTGCGCCTGGGTCGTCGTCCCACTTGGCGATCTCTTTCAGTTTCCAGATTTCTTTAGGTTCCGACGTCTCTGATCGACCCATCGTATAATGCAACAACTTGTATTTATTGACGCCGCTCTGATGACAGCAAGCGATGCGCGGGTTACGCGTCCATCTATAAAATGATGCCAGCCGCGTCTAGAGTTGGGGAATCTCGCCTGTATCTACTTTCGATCCTGGGCGCGAAAGTACGGTATGACCTTGTTGCCGAACATTTCGATGTTTTTGAAGTAGCCGTCTCCCCAGAACCTGATAATAAAATGGTTGGTACCGGCCTTGATAAAGCGCTCGAGCATCTGGATCACGTCGTCGGGCTTGCCTACCCCTATTGCGCTTCTTGCAATGCTGTCAGGTATCTTCAAGGCTGCACGCTTCATCTGCTCCATCAGCTCCGGCTTGTTCATTGCGTACTCTGTAAAGTACCTGCGGAAATCAAACTCTGAATCCTGTGGAATATCATGAACCTTCAGGAGCTCAGGCTTGTACAGGCTCACCTTGACGGCGTTTTTCATCTTGTTCCATGCCTCCTCGCCGTCTTCTGTAAAATACACGTCCACGTCGTTTGCGAACTGAAATTCGTCAACGTCTCTGCCAGCCTTCCTGGCATGGTCTTTGATTACGCTTGCGTGGTGCTTGAAGAGCTCTGGCGTGTAGCCAATCGGAATCCAGCCGTCCCCAAATGTGGCGCACAGCTCCAGCGTTTTCGGCGCCCCTGCGGCGATGTAAATTGGCGGCCTTGGCTTTCTCACACTCTTTGCCTGGAGGCAGGCGTTTATCAATTTGTAATATTCTCCGTCATAGTTGACACGATTGTCAGGATCGGAATCAAACAGACGTCCGATTACTTCGAGCTGTTCCTTGAACTTTGTCACCGGCTTGGAGAACTCTATGCCGAAATCCACAACATTTTGAGCTTCGCCGGCGCCGATGCCAAGAATTCCTCTCCCATGAGTTATCCTGTCGAGCGTCACGGCGGAAAGTGCAATTGCAGATGGGTGCCTTCGTATCGCGTCGGTGACGCAGGTTCCAAGCTCGACGTTCTTTGTTATTGCGCCGATTGCAGCTAACAGGATCCACGCGTCATTCACGACTGCGTTCTTCCACTGCGGAACGTTAGAGTGATCCATGGCCCAGACGGAATCATAGTCAAGCCTGTCCGCCATTTGGCAACCTGTCATGATCTGGTTTTCATCGAGCCCGAGCCTAGCGACATTGAGCCCCTGTGTAAAACCAAACTTTACTCTTTTCAAAACATTAATCCTCCACGGAACGAGACAAGTATGTGGTTATTATTCATTTGACTTGATCAAATAGAGGATATATTTTAATCTTGAGCGCAGTCGAGCCAAATATTCATATCAGCGGGTCCCCGCATGAAGCTTGTCAACATATTATACTCAAACTGTCAAGAGTGGTTGAATTACCATGTAAAATCGCAACCTCGCAACACAAGTCGATGTTCGGCAATGGAAGCAGCAAGGAAAGCGATAGCATCGACGACCAATTCATGGGCATAATTGACGACCTTGTGGTGATGTCAGAGCGCGACTCTGAACTTGCCGAAGGCCTGAGGTGGATAGACGCACAGTCGCGCAAGCAGGGCATAACTTTCTACGAAATGGCCATGCTAATACTCAGGAAGCACATGGCCGAAAGAAAGGCCAAAGAGTGGCTCAACAACAAGCTCAGCTCGCAGTGATAGAACGGACCGCCTTGTTGACTGCCCCCTGAATCCTCGGGTCGGTGACGTTCGGGACTATATTGAATGGCCTCAACTCATCCTTTGGGATCACGTCCGCCAGGGCTTGGGCAACGCCTACAAGAAGCTGCTGGCTTATCTTCCGTATTCTGTTGTCGAGTATTGCCCTCATCGTGAAAGGGAACACAAGGGCATTGTTGGCCCGGTTTTCAAACTTGTAACTGCCGGTAGCAATCACGCGGGCTCCGGCTTCTACGGCATCCTTGGGATGGATCTCTGGATCAGGGTTTGTCAGCGGGAATATTATCGAGTCCTTGTTCATCGTTCTAACCATGCTAGAGGTCAACAGGTTCTTTACTCCAGAGACGCCGACGAACACGTCTTTGTGCTTTATCGCCTCTGCAAGCGTTGTGATGCCTTCGGGAGCCTTTGTTATCGATGCAAGCTCGAGTTTGTACTTGTTCATGGTGGCCGGGGGCCTCGACTTTGAGACTACGCCCTGCGAGTCGACTACAACGACATCGGTAATGCCGACAGATTTCAATATCCTCACAATGCCATAGCCCGCAGAGCCGGCGCCTGCGACAACAACGCTTGTTTCTTCGACCTTTCGCTTGGTAAATTTCGCCGCGTTCAATAGCGCAGCCAGGGTGACGACGGCGGTGCCGTGCTGGTCATCGTGGAACACAGGGATGTCCAGTTCATCGGTGAGCCTTTCTGTAATCTCAAGTGCCTTTGGGGTTTCAATGTCTTCTATGTTTATTCCGCCAAATACAGGGGCAATGTGCCTTACAGTCTTGATTATCTCTTCAGCATCTGTCGTATGAAGACAGATTGGAAATGCGTCTACGTTGCCAAACTGCTTGTAGAGCAGAGCCTTGCCCTCCATCACCGGGAGCGCCGCCTCCGGACCCAGAGATCCGAGACCCAGCGTCCTAGTTCCATCCGTTACGATTGCCACGTTGTTCCACTTTGAGGTATACTCGTATGCCTTCTCCCTATCCGCAGCTATCTCTAGGCAGACCTCCGCGACTCCCGGCGTGTATGCCACGCTTATCTCCCTAGGGGATTTGACTGAAACCTTGCTTCTTATTTCGATCTTGCCACGCAACTTCTTGTGAAGCGCAATGGCCTCCTTGCCGAGAGCGACCTTGCCACCGGCCGGCTTTTGGTTTTTTGATTCTGACGGCCTTCCTCTCACAAATGTCTCCATTCGATGATTCTATGCACTCGGAAATTCTTTCAAATAAACCTATTTATCAAGTGTGCTGCTCGAGGCGGAGGCGCCGACTCTCCTGCTGGAAAGCGGTATGTACTCGCATCCCATCGGGCCGCAGTACTTGCCAACATATACTGCCTTTGGACGGTAAAGCGCCGGCTTTGGCGCGGCTTCGGCAAATTTTTCCTCGATGACATGCGCTGCCCAGCCAGCAATCCTAGAAATCGCGAATATTGGAGTGTTGAGATCCATAGGGATCCCCATGCTGTAATAAACGGAAGCGCTGTAGAGGTCAACATTTGGATATATCGCCTGCCGCTTGTTTTCAAGCATCCACTTCTTCGTGGCATCCTCTACCTTTTCGGTTATTTCGTACCACTTGTTGTTCTTTTCCTTCGAGATTCTCGCTGAAAGGCGTGCGAGAATGTCGGCTCTCGGGTCGGTCGTTCGGTACACCGCGTGGCCCATCCCCATTACCCTGCCCCCCGACTGAAGCCGCCTTGCAACCCAATTCTTTGCGTCAGCCGGATCGCCGATTTCAAGGAGCATCTTCATTACCTGAACATTCGCACCGCCGTGCAGCTCTCCAGAAAGCGCGCCAGCTGCGCCGCTGATGCAGGAATACATGTGAGATCTTGTTGACGCTATTTCTCTCGCTGCAAAGGTCGACGCGTTAAAGCTGTGCTCCGCGTGCAGTATAAGGCAAACATCCATTACCCTGGCCTCATCTGGAGAAGGCTGGACTCCCCTCAGGGTGTAGAGAAAGTTCGCAGCATGCGAGACTTCCCTTTCTTCCACGGGGTCGATCACGTGCTGGCCGCTTCTTATCCTGCTCCAAGCGGCGACGATCGCCGGAATTTTTGCCACAAGAATTATCGCGCGTCTGACATGGGCCTCTTTTGAAGTATCCTCTATGCTAAGATCATAATCCGCGAGTTCGGAGATGCAAGACTGAAGCACGTCCATCGGCTTGGCCCGCTTTGGCCTGTTTCTCAGGCTTCTTATCATAGGTTCTGGGATCCCACGGGCCTCCTCCAGCCTTCTTTTGAAATCTTTTAGCTGGTCCTCGGTCGGGAGGTCCCCAAAGAGGAGCAGGTATGCCGTTTCTTCGTAGGTAGAGTTCTTGACAAGATCAAGTATGTCAAAGCCTCTGTAGATGAGCTTGCCGTTTTCGCCGTCAATTGAGCATATTTTGGTGTCTGCTACCTCTATGTTTCGCAGACCGATGTTGCGAGCGTCCATTTACTGCTGAACAGCCATATTTGCTCTCATTTTGTATTTTAAGTTAGTGTCGCAGCTTTCTTGAGCCATCTGTCAGATAAATGACAGGACAATAGTACTCATGTCCCATGAAAATCAGTTATTAGAGATTAGCTCACGTACTTTTTCACTTGCGATTTGAAAAAAGTCATAGTAATTATACCAGCCCAAGCAATCAAACTCCGCGCTTGAAAAGAGGCATGACGTACCGGGACGCCGGAGTGGACGTCAAGAAAATACGCACCGCGCAAAAGTCCATCGGCGAGATCGTCATTGAGACACGCAAATTTCTATCAGAAGGCAGGGTTCTTTCAGGCTTTGGCCACTACGCAGGGCTGATAAAAATTGGCTCCAGCACTCTGGCGCTTCACTCTGACGGCGTAGGAACAAAGGTTCTGGTTGCGCAACTGATGAACCGGTTCGACACTATCGGAATCGACTGTGTTGCCATGAACGTCAACGATGTGATCTGCGTGGGCGCGCGGCCGGTTGCATTCATCGACTATGTAGCACTTAGGGCTCCCAACGAATGGCTGCTGCAAGAAATAGCCAGAGGGCTTGTCGAGGGGGCAAGACAGTCCTGCATGGCAATTGTTGGAGGTGAGACGGCCATTTTGCCAGATGTGATAGCCGGCGACGATGAAAACGCATTCGACCTCGCCGGGACGGTTATGGGCAGCATAAGAGGCAAGCCAATTCTCGGCAGTGCGATAAGGCCGGGAGACGTGATCCTCGGAGTGGAGAGCAGCGGTCTTCATTCCAATGGCTTCAGCCTAGCCCGAAAGGTCCTGCTCTCGAAGTACTCTGTCGATGACACTGCGGATCATCTGGTACAAACGGTGGGCGAGGAATTGCTGATACCTACCAGAATCTACGTCAGGCCGGTAATCGAAGCATTGAAAAAGGAAATCGCGATACATGGACTTGCGCATATCACGGGTGGATCATTCACAAAATTACCGCGGCTAAATTCCAGAGTAAAGTACGATCTTGAAGACCTTCCGACGCCAACCGGGATATTCAAACAGATTCAGGTGGACGGACAGGTGGACAGCAAAGAGATGTATCGCACGTTTAACATGGGAATTGGATTTTGCATAATCTGCCCAAGGCCCTCCGCCGAGAGCATTATTCGAATTTTCGCAAAGCACGGGATGCGCTGCACAAATATAGGAAGCATCCAAAAGGGGAGAGGAGAGGTCGTTGCAAGAATAGGCGGAAAAAAAGAAACGCTATGATATACAAAAATTAATATTCGTTGATCGGTATTTTTCAAAAACATTGCTAGCAGTCCGCGGCGACAACTACCAGCAGGCGTGCAGAGCAATAGCTCAGAGGATCGAGAGTGATGGAAACCCTCTATCCACTAGACATGCTCTAAAGGTGGTAAGAGAGGTCGCGTCCACATATCACCTGGACACAATGCCAAAGAACGAGCACATCATCCATTACCTGCGCACCGGTTCAGCGAGGCGGCTACTTATGGTCAAACCAGCCAAGACCGCTTCAGGTGTGGCCGTGGTCGCGGTCATGCCCAAACCATATGAATGCCCACACGGCAGGTGCATCTACTGCCCTGGAGGCATCGAGTTCAACACGCCTCTCAGCTATGTTGGGACAGAGCCGGCAACCCGGGCCGCACAAAAGTTCGACTACGACCCTTACCAGCAAGTGCGAAACAAGTTGGAGCAGCTGCAGGCAAGAGGGCATGACACTGGCAAGACCGAGCTAGTGATTGTCGGAGGAACGTTTCCCTTCATGCCAGCCAGCTACCAGGGAGACTTTGCAAAATCCTGCTATGATGCTCTGAACGGTTTTGTTTCCAGTACTCTTCAGGATGCAATTCTTTCTAACGAGACGGCATCCAATCGCTGCGTCGGATTCACAGTCGAAACAAAGCCTGATTATTGCAAAGTGCCGCATGTAGACCTGATGCTCGAGCTCGGCATCACACGAGTAGAGATAGGCGTGCAGTCGCTTCGCGATGAAGTCTACAAACTAGTTAACAGGGGCCACACCGTTGAAGACGTAGTCGATGCTTTCAGGATCGCCAGGGACGCGGGATACAAGATAGTTGCACACATGATGCCCGGGCTTCCGGGGAGCTCGCCCGAGCGAGACATAGAAGACTTTAGGAGGTTGTTTGAAGACGAATCATTCAAGCCTGACATGTTAAAGATTTACCCGACCCTTGTGCTTGAGCACACCGGTCTTCATAAGTTGCATATGAACGGCAGGTATCAAGCCTACGCTGACGAGGACTTGGTAAGCGTGATTGTTGAAGCGAAAAAGTTAATCCCGCCCTGGGCGAGGATAATGCGCGTACAGCGGGAGATAGAATCCGATGATATCATCGCAGGTTCGAGAAGCGGAAACCTGCGCCAACTAGTCCTTCAAGAACTTCGCCGGCAGGGCTTGAAGTGCAAATGCATCAGATGCAGGGAGACAGGATTGCAAAGACGATATCCTCAGGTCGACGACATAGCACTTCGAAGGTCGGACTACAAAGCATCAAGCGGGCAGGAGGTATTCTTATCGTATGAGAGCAAGGATGGGGAGACCATTCTTGCTTTCCTTCGGCTGCGCAGAGTTAGCAACCCTCATCGGAGCGAGCTTGCCAGAAGTGCCATAGTCCGCGAGCTCCACGTATATGGCCAGTCGGTGGGCGTCGGAATGGACGGAACCGCTGACAGCTATCAGCACAGGGGCTACGGCGGCATGCTGCTCAGAGAGGCAGAACGGATTGCAGAGTCTGAAATGGGCGTTGGCAAGATTGCGGTCATTTCCGCGGTCGGGACCAGGCAGTATTATGAGAGGACGGGTTACAGGCGCGATGGTCCCTACATGTCCAAGGTGTTCTAGGTGGAAGAAGAGAAGATAGTGATCGGCAAGGGCACGTGGATTGACAAAGTCGCTGACACGCTGATAAAAAGAGAAAAAAAGCTGGGAAGAAGCCTGGACCTGATAAGGGTCGAAAGCGGCCTCGGGGCGTCCGGCATACCCCACATCGGCAGCATGGGCGACGCGGTTCGAGCCTACGGAATTTCGCTGGCTCTACAGAATTTTGGTTTCAAGTCCGAGCTGATAGCCTATTCAGACGATATGGACGGCCTTCGCAAGATACCTGCGGGGCTGCCTGAGTGGCTCAGGGATTACATTGCCCGGCCCGTTTCAAGTATCCCAGATCCATTTGGCGACTGCCATGCCTCCTATGGAGCGCACATGAGCAGCCTGCTCTTGGACGGCCTAGATAAGGCGGGCGTAAAGTACAGGTTTCAGAGCGGGCGCCAAGCGTACGAGCAGGGGATTCTCGTCGAGCAGATAGATAGGATCCTTCAGAACCGCGAGCGGCTGGGGCACAAGATCGCACAATTCGTCGGCCAGGACAAGTACAACGTAGTGCTGCCTTATTTCCCGGTATGTGAGAACTGCGGCAGACTCTACACCGCAGTTGCTCAAGAGTATGTGCCGGAAGCGAAGCGTGTATCCTATTACTGCACTGGAGGTTTGGTTGGCAAAACCGATGTCAGGGGCTGCGGGCACAAGGGCGAGGCGAAAATCGAAAAGGGTCAGGGCAAACTTGCGTGGAAGGTCGAGTTTGCGGCTAGGTGGCAGGCCCTCGACATCAGGTTTGAGGCCTATGGCAAGGACATAATGGATTCTGTAAAAGTAAATGACTGGGTTTCTGACGAAATCCTGGGATGCCCACACCCTCTTCATGTTAAATACGAAATGTTCCTCGACAAATCGGGAAAAAAGATAAGCAAGTCTGCCGGAAACGTGCTCACGCCGCAGATGTGGCTCCGCTATGGCTCTCCCGAATCAATATTGCTGTTGCTGTTTAAGCGAATTACTGGGACTAGGCATGTCGGGTTGGACGATGTGCCTGTGCTCATGAAGGAATACGACGACCTCGAGGACGTCTATTTCGGAAAAGCAGAGGAAGAAAATCCTGCCAAGTTGACCAAGGCGCGAGGGCTCTATGAATATATCCACAAGCTTGATCCTCCGCAGCAACCGGGTCCTCACGTACCGTACCAGCTCGTAGCGCAGCAGGCAGCACTATTCCCTGCTGGAAACGAGCGCTACGAAAAGATCTTCTCCCGGCTCGAAAAGTACGGCATCGTCAGGGAAAAGACCGAAAGCGTTATGCAAAAGATCTTATTGGCATCCAACTGGGCCGACGATAACAGCGGAGGCCAGGCTGAAAGATTCGAAGTGCGGCTCTCGGATAGCCAGAATAGGGCTGTGAGCTCACTGTTACAAGCAATAAAGCCGTTTTCCGGCATGCCCGACTCTCAGGACAATGCCAAAGAATTGCAGTCAAAGGTGTTCGAGGTTGCGAGGCAGAACAATATCGAGCCAAGGGAGTTCTTCGCTCTCCTCTACAGAATGTTTCTCAATGCCGAAAGAGGTCCGAGGATCGGTAACTACTTTCTGGATCTAGGTATAGACCGTGTAACGGCTGTTCTCAGCGGATACCTGCGGTGACAATCCGCTTATATATCAAGCACGACCAAAAAATCATGGGCATGAAGCGCAAGTTTGCAGAGAAGCCCCCGATGATCATCGTCCAGGGATCGTGTATCAACTTTAACAAGGAGCGTCCCAAGATAATGGAATTCATAGGCTTGCTCGAATGGGGTGTGCACTCGAAGAGCCGCAGCGAATGCTCCTCCGATCGCAAGGCCCTCGGTTGGGAGTTCTTCCGGATCTACTTTGACCCGGGGTTTGTTGACAAGCTTCTGGACGTTTACCCTGAAATTCAAAAAGAAGAAGGTAATGACATCGAGCAGCGCTTTGTACTATGGCTCAGGAGGCAGATGAAAAAGGCCAAGATGGAGTATTATCTAAAACTCAGCGACGTGCCGCGCGAGGAGGTAAAGGGCTTTCGCTTAAATCCCGATGCCTATCGAGACGACAACGAGCTGGAAAAGCTGCGCTGAAATTTATTACCGCTCACCGCTTAGGTAGTGGCGTGGAGAAAACAGTGATGATCCCTTGCCCTGAAGGCGCGGTGGCTCGGCTGCCCGGGGGTATACGACAGTGAAGGTAATTATCTTCTCGCACGAGTCAGACCTTGATGGCCTTTACTCTGCCGCGATCGGACTCGTTCGGTTCCCACAGGCAATGACTGTTTTTCTGGGGTACGGGGCGGAGAGCTTTAGCAAGATCGGCAACTTTGTCTATTCTGCGACGCAATACTCTACAGAGAGAGGCCAGATAATCGTAGCAGACTTGGGCCTTAACGACGACCTCATAGATATTTGCACGCAGACCTTTTCAGATGCGGTTAGGAACGGGTGGAAGATAACATGGGTAGACCATCATCCGTGGTCCCAGCGAGCGATCGACGCCCTGAGTCCGCTAGCAGACCTGGTCCTAGACACTTCAGGCAAGAAGTGTGCATCCGATTTGATGTACGAAAAGTTTGTTCAAGGAAACGAGCTTGCGGAAAAGCTTGCGGGAATAGCTCACACGATGGATTTTTTCACGAAAGACCAGTACCTGACACCGATATCCGAGCTGATCAGATATTACCAGACCTTCCCTGATTTTTACGACAGGCTGTCAGAGCTAGCGCACAAGTCAGCAAGAGGGGTTCTCTGGGACATTGAAATGCAGATTGATTACAGGGAATATTCGATCTTGCGCGATGAGGCGAAAGAGCGCGTCTTTGCAACCGTGCAGGTACGTCAGGTAGGACAACTGAGGGTTGCATTTGTGCAATCATCGCCCTACCTGCAGAGCAGCCTTTTTTCCGAAGACGTGTTTGCAAGAACTGGAGCCGATCTTGCATTGTTTTACAGCAACAAAGGTAAGGTGAGCATCAGGCGAAACAGCGAAGTCATTTCATGCCGCGATGTCGCGTCAAGTCTTCCCGAGGGAGGCGGACACGATTACGCCGCAGGCGCGGTCTTCAAGAGCGACCCAGGCAACACAGCCTCGGTAATCGCCGAGCTCGAAGACGCTGTGACCAAGGCCTTACAGCTAGCGAAGGTGTGATCGCTTTGCTCGGTCTTACCGTCAAATACTTTAAAAGAATATGCATTGGATACTGGTTGGGTAAAACATGAGTCGGATGAAGGGAAAGGTTGCTGTGGTAACGGGTGCCGGCGGTGGCGTCGGCAAGGCCATATCAAAAAGGCTTGCAGCCGAAGGCTGTAGGGTGGTTCTTATCGGCAGGAACAGGGAGAAGCTCGCAAAGGTCGCTCTTGAGATCGGCGACAAGAAAAATGTCTTGACTGTGGCGACCGATATCACTAAAGAAGCAGAGGTACTGAGCGCCATGGAGCAGACAATCTCTTCGTTTGACAGGGTTGATATTCTGGTCAACAACGCCGGGACTATCACCGATCCAGCCCCGTTCCACGAAACGTCTGACGAGCAGTGGAGCGAGCTTATCAATACCAACCTTGTCGGCACTTTCCGTATGACAAAGGCCACAATCCCTGTGATGATTAAGAACGGCGGAGGCAGCATAGTGAACATTTCCTCTGTTCTTGGAATCCGGTCGATACCTAAGGTGCCTCTGACAGTTTACGGCGTGACGAAGGCCGGCGTCATAATGTTTACAAGAAGTATCGCAGTCGAATACGGCCAGCATGGTGTGCGCTCCAATTGCGTCTGCCCCTCCACAATAAGGAGCTCAATCATCGAGCCATACCTGCAGGACGAGAACGCAAAGAAAGTGCTGGAGTCTACGTTTCCACTCCGCAGGATCGGCGAGCCCGAAGACATCGCCGGCGCCGTTGTATACCTGTCCTCCGACGACGCGCGCTGGGTGACCGGATGCGTTATCACGGTTGACGGCGGAGTATCTGCAAAACAATAGCCTGAAAAAGCTGAGATTCGATGTCGAACGGATGTCATCCATACCACCGTGTGCAGGGAAGACGGCGCACATGGGCATTGCAGAAAGAATTATAATCTTGCGTGAGCCCTACGTGTCGCATGAAAGAACGAACCATGCCCGTCTGCCTTACACCGGAGCAGATTCGATCGGTTGAAGAGTATGCAAAGAAGAAAGGCATGCTCAACGCAAGCCAAGCGATCGAGGATCTAGCAGAGTAACTATTTAGAGCACGGCGTCGCCGCGCTGCCTTGATCCAATATCCAACGCGTCATCGACGTCGGAGATGAATATCTTGCCTTCGCCGGCAAGACCCGAACTGGTGCTTTCCAGGAGTTTGTCAACTACCTTGGTTACCATCGAGTCCTTTAATACAATCACGATTGTTGCGTTGACGTTAAACTCGGGCCTGTAGGTACCTGTGCCCCTTCCAGAATGGAGCTCTGGGCGCGGGACCTGACCCTGCCCTTTCGAGTCATAGTACGTAATGCCGCCCAAGTTCAGCTCTTTTAGTGCAGAAAACGCCCTATCCAGCCTGGCCGAAGGGACAACCGCCTCGATTTTCTTCATAATACGAACCCAATCAGCTATGTATTACCTTTATTAAAATATTTTGTATTGTATACAATACGCCGTTCCGGGTAGACAGCCATCCAAAAAATTCATGCTTGGGAACGAAAAGCAGCGAGTTCCGCATAATCGATGCAACGCTTGGCTGCTGGTAATGCCCATCGAGGTATAGCCTATTGAAATACGTTTTTGTACCTGTACTTACAAATAGCTATGGTAGCTTGCATAGTATTTTTCGCAAGAAGAACGCTGCGCATTGCACTGTTTGCAATAGAGAGCTTGGTCGGCACAAATACCGTCCGGCCAAGGAGTGGAACATGGAAGGCTTGCTGTGTGCCGATTGCCACATGGACAAGACCAAAGAGTTCGTGCTAAGCCAGCAGCGGGCCGAACAAGCTCCAGTCACCTGTGGTATTTGCGGAAAAGTAATCGTGTCAGATGAGGACAGGAACAAGCCAAAGTGGCAATGGGGCATTGAGTCGGACCGTATCGTCTGCAACCCATGCTATCAGAAGAGGGACGCAGAGTACAGCAAGCGAATGAATTACTGCGCACTTTGCAATGGCAGGCTCGGCATGTTCTTTTACCATCCCAAACCGGAGTGGAAAATAGAAGGCAACCTTTGCAGAAAGTGTTGGGACGGACGGAATAGCAGGTGATGGTGAAGGTTGTTTGGGAAGCACGAATGTGAAGTATGCGGAAGGAAATTCCGCAAGATTGAAGAATTGATGCAGCATCAACAAGTTGCGCACGAGCAGCGCCTTTACGAGTGCAGCGAGTGCAAGGTTGGGTTTGAAGGTATGGAGCAGATGCGGGATCATGCCAGAAAGTTTCATTCGTACAACAAGATGAAGGAAGAGAAAAAGGACTAGATTGCCTTTAGCTGTTTTACGATTGGCGGCCTTGCCTTCCGAAAGACTCTGAACCCGCAGATGCACTTTATCTCTGGCAATTTGGAGAGTTCCTCAACAGTGACCGGGGTTCCGCAGCGCATGCATTCGTAGGAAACGGCGCCACCCGAGTTTTGGCTTGCCATCATTGCGGCGTAAAGCGGCTGCCCTCATTTTAAGCTATAGTGGGATGCCGCTGCTGCAATTTTTTGTTCTGTTTGATAGCTGATTGAGCCGCTGAGAGGATTGCTATTGGTATCCTGTGGGACGATGCACTAACATAGTCCAGCCCGATGCCACTAAAGAATTCGATGGAATGGGGATCGCCTCCGTGTTCGCCGCAGATTCCTATCTCGATATCCTTCTTCACTCTGCGCGCCATATCGATCGCCATGATCATGAGCCTGCCTACCCCTTTCGCGTCGACAGTCTGGAATGGGTTGACTCGGATCAATCCCCTTTCAAGGTATAGCGGCAGGAACCTGCCTTCGGCATCTTCCCTGCTGAAGCTGAACGTGCCCTGGGTGAGGTCATTGGTGCCAAAGCTGATAAAATCGACGAGGTGCGCGATCTCGTCTGCGATGAGGCATGATCGCACGACCTCAATCATGCTTCCGAACTTTATTTTCAGCTTTACCTTGTGCTTGTGCTCCACGTCCCTCTTGATCGACTCGAATATCTGGCGAATTGCAGTGAGCTCCTCCGCGAGGCCGACCTGCGGCACCATGATTTGCGGCTCCACTGGGATGCCTTCCTTTGTGAGCTCGGCCGCGGCTTCGCATATTACTCTTATCTGTGTTTCATAAATCTCCGGGAACGAGATCCCCATCCTGACTCCGCGGTGACCGAGCATCGGATTTATTTCTGACAGCTCATGCACGCGCTTTAGGAT
>JBOGQL010000158.1:0-3438 GCA_050748985.1 Nitrososphaera sp.
TCAATAAACCGGATCCAGCCGTTGCGCTTTGCGGCCGCAACGGCAGCATTGGTTTCGTCCCTGTTCACCAGTCCGCTTGCTAGGATTTCCGCAACCGTGGTATTGCCTTTTTTGATGGCTTCCACAAGCCTTCTCTCAGGCAATCCCATCTTGACAGCGTCGTTTCCTCGGGGCGCGAGAGCGATAAAGGAACTGGAGGATTCTTCAATTGATGCGAAGTTTTTGAACTTCAACCATTCAACGCCGCGCCTGACCTGATCGATCTCAAGGTTCGTCTTTTCCGCAAGGCCTTGGAGCGTTAGCGAATCCCCGTTCTTCAATGCCTTGATCAGCGCCCGCTCAATCGCGTGAAGCGGCGGCGCGTTGGTACTCATCGTTCAAGTTTACACCACGACAAAGACTTTTTAAACGTTCATGTAATGTTGATGCAACGATGGGTCAGGCCGACGACAACGATCGCGTCAGCAGTAATGATGGCTTCAAGGTCACGCCATGGGAAGTGGAAGGCGAAGTGGACTACGCCAAACTGATCGAAAAGTTCGGCACCCAGGCAATAACGGCGGAGCTGCTCGAAAGCGTCAAGAAGATGACAGGCGAGATCCATCCGATGTTAAAGTTAAGCTACTTTTTTTCCCACCGCGATTTTGACTGGATCCTCGAAAGGAAGGCGAAGGGGGAGGGCTTTTACCTCTACACGGGAAGAGGGCCGTCTGGGATGGTGCACATGGGGCACATCATGCCGTGGATTTTCACAAAGTACCTTCAGGACAAATTCGATTCCAACTTGCTGTTTCAGATCACAGACGACGAAAAGTTCTTTTACGGTCAGGATAGGTCGCGCGAGCAGATCGAACAATATACACAGGAGAACATTCTGGACATCATCGCTGTCGGATTCAATCCGCGCAAGACAAAGATAATAGTCGATACCAAGCATATTAGGCATCTCTATCCGATTGCAACGGAAGTAGCAAAGCGAATAACATACTCGACCGCGAGAGCTGTCTTTGGATTCACCAATTCTACCAACATTGGCATGATAGGCTTCCCTCCAATACAGGCAGCGCCCTGCTTCTTGCCGTCGGTTATAGAAGGCAGGCCAGTACCGGTCCTAATCCCTGCGGCCATTGATCAGGACCCGTACTGGCGGATGACAAGAGACGTCGCGGACAAGATGGGATACTATAAACCTGCCCAGATACACAGCAAGTTCCTCCCCGGCCTCGGGATGCTGGGCAAGATGTCGTCCTCAAGACCAGAGACTGCAATATTCACCACAGACGAACCTGAAATGGTCGAAAAGAAAATATCCACCGCTTTTACAGGCGGTCAGCCCACGGTGGCGCTGCAGAGGCAGCTGGGAGCGAATGCGCTGGGCTGTCCGGTCTTTTGGTACCTGCGCTACTTTTTCGACACTGAAAAGCAGTCAGACGAGCGCATGCTCAAGTGCAAAAGCGGTAATCTGCTGTGCGGCGAGTGCAAGTCAGACTTGGCAAAGGGAGCTATGCCATTCATAGTGGAGTTCAAGAAGCGCCGCGAGAAGGCAAGGGACGTCACAGACAGATTCATGTACGATGAAAGGCCATTTGGAAAATGAAAACCCTCAAATTCGAGTGCGATGACCGCTACGAGGCGGAAAAGCTGGCAAGCCTGCTTTCGGTGCAGAAAGACAACGCAATCTGGGTAGCAGGCATAAGCGCAATAGTTGGCAATGAAATAGTCATACAGCTGAAAGATAGGTCATCGCACGCCGTCATGATGAAAAATAGAGAAGCGGTCGCAGTGCTCAGCGAGTTCCTGACAAGGGTCGCTAGCGGCAGGGCCAGGATTCATTCAAGCAACTCTGCAGGCACTATCGCTGAAATAGTCATGGACTAGCGAAGTTCTTTATTCATTTCGTCAGTAAGAATTTCCTGCACCTTGCGGAAGTACAGGCCAGTCGAATATGGCATCACCGGTATGTACTCTTCGATTACCTGCATGACGTATGGCACTGCCCTCTTTGAGACGTCCATCTTGAACTTCATCCACAAGATCCTATCCTGTTCAAAATGGACCTTGTCCTTTAGGTGCGGCGGGACTGTTTCCCTTGACTTATCCTCAATCCGCTTGTACCAGTAGGCAAGGATGTCGGGGTCTAGACCCTCTCGAAGGTTCGTGACACCGGCTACTATCTTTCCTGATGCATAATCGATGGGAGCTTCAGGATACACACATGACGCTCTAATGGACGAGATAAAATCCCGTTAATCAAACATAGTTGAGCAGCCCCAGTGATGGAATGTACGCAAGCCATCTCGGCATTTGTGGAGATCATCCCTTTTTCTGTTGAAATCAAACGCGCCTGCTCTGTCTGGCGCCTCCCTCCTTAATCTTCAGAAGCCTGCCTTTGCTGTCCATTTCTCCCTGTCTAATGCGCGTTGAGGAAATGGGCGAGCCATCCTCGGCCCTCACTAGCTTGACTGCGATTACCCGTACTGGCTTGAGCCCCCTATTCGCCCTCATTTCATTAAGAACACGCCCCTTGCTTTGCGTTTCAGCGCTCGCCACCAGCGCGGCCACTTCTCCAGAAGTTACTGCTGGGCCAAAGTCCGCATCTAATTTGGCTATTTCAAACTTGGCGCTTACGAACTCTCTTCGTATAGTGCCTTTCAGATTTTCGACCCGTTCTCCGAAATTGTGGTTGAGTTTTTTTCCACGCTTTATTGCAAATTCGTCGCTGGACACGCCTATAATCACTTTTTTGCCTATCTGAAATGCTTTGGCAAGGAGGGCCATATGTCCGACATGGATTTCGTCGAAGGTGCCGCCGGTGGCTACTACCGGGTATTTTTCAGCCAATGCTGGTGAATCGGATGCACACGCGATATTATTAAGCTGGAGCCTATCCTTTCTGGAATATCTTTACTGCCTGCGGAGGACACACGTTTTCGCATGCCATGCAGAATATGCAGTCCTTCTCCCTTATCATGAATGCCTTCTTCTCTGAAGCGGGATGTCCGGGAGTTTCAAGCCACTCGTAGACGTTGACGGGGCACGCTTCGATGCATGCGCCGTCCGCGACGCATATGTCAAAATCGACGCATACCTCGGTACCCCAGATGCCGAGCTGCCCTGGAGCGTCGACAGGACCCCAGACCTTTATTCCCTGGTATGACCCTGCAGCCTGCCTCTTTTCCTTGAACTTGGGGTCAATAGGCCCCTCTACCTTGCCATAGCTGGTGCCTGTGCCTGATAGCGATACGGTTGTGGCTCCGCCTGCCGCAGGGGCGGGAGCTGACATTGCGGGGGGTGGAGCGGCCACGGGCTTTGCTTGCGGGCCGGCAGCCGATGGCGCCGGCTTTGGAGCGGCGGCCGCCTTTGCCGCTTCTGCGGCTGCAGACTTTTGCCTTTTGACGGGACACAACTGGGTATGAACCTCCCTCATGCTCTCCAGAG
>JBOGQL010000159.1:0-4232 GCA_050748985.1 Nitrososphaera sp.
GGATTGCAATGGGTCACGAAGGCATGAAGGCCTCCCTTGTCAGCAGAGAAATAATAGCGGATTCTATCGAAGTGATGGTCAGGGCGCACCAGTATGACGGTATAGTTGGGATATCAGGTTGTGACAAGAGCCTTCCTGGCACGCTGATGGGCATGGGGAGGCTCAACCTCCCATCCATCTTTGTGTACGGCGGTACAATAATGCCAGGGATCTGGGAGGGCAAGCAGGTAACGGTGCAGGACGTCTACGAAGCGGTAGGCGCGTATGACGCTGGAAGAATGACCCTGCAGGAACTGACGAGCCTGGAAAACGTGGCCTGCCCTGCTGCGGGTTCATGTGCGGGGATGTATACGGCGAACACGATGGCATCGATAGGTGAAGCCATTGGAATGTCGCTGCCGGGGAGCGCCTCGCCGCCTGCGGAGAGTGAAAGGAGGCATGAGACATGCTATAACACGGGCAAGGCGATAATGAACTTGCTAGAAAACAACATCCGGCCGCGGGACATCATGACCTACGAAGCATTTGAAAATGCAATCATGATGGCAAACGCAATAGGCGGCTCCACGAACGCCGTGCTGCACCTGCTGGCAATAGCCCGAGAAGTGGGGATAAAGCTAAAACTTGCGGACTTTGAAAGGATCCGGAGGCGCACCCCCCATATCGCAGACATGCGACCCGGCGGTATGTATGTGATGCTTGACCTTGACAAAGCAGGGGGCGTACCCGTGATCCTTCACAGCCTTCTCAAGAAAGGCTTGCTGCATGGAGAAGTGATGACGGTTAGTGGAAAGACGATGAAGCAAAATCTGGATTCGTTCACCTTTGACTACGGTTCCAACGGCAAGGTCGTGAGGCGCCTAGACAACCCGATAAGCGGCGAAGGAACGCTCAAAATCCTGAAAGGTTCGCTTGCGCCAGATGGCGCGGTTGTCAAAATGGCAGGAGTGAAAGATATAAAGTTCCACGGCAGAGCCCGGATATTTGACTCCGAAGAAGCGGCGTTTGAAGCGATATCAAAACGCAGGATTGTTGAAGGGGACGTTGTGGTCATCAGGTATGAGGGTCCAAAGGGCGGCCCGGGCATGCGCGAGATGCTGGCCGTGACGGCGGCACTTGTGGGCCAAGGGCTGGGAGAGAAGGTCGCGATGGTTACAGACGGCAGGTTTTCTGGCGCGACAAGGGGATTCATGGTGGGGCACGTCGCACCGGAGGCGATGGTGGGAGGGCCAATTGCGATCGTGAGGGAAGGCGACAGGATCGCCATTGACACTCAAAGGAGCAAGATAGACCTGATGATTTCCAGAGTGGAACTAAGGAAGAGGATGAAGAAGTGGAAGCCCATCAAACCCCACTACAAGAGTGGCGCGCTGGCAAAGTACGCCTCGCTGGTCCAGTCTGCATCGGAAGGTGCAGTCACGCTGCCGGTAAAGATTTAAATGATATCAGCAGCGTCAGATATTTCGCTAGCAGGTTCAAGGAAAGATGAAGAGTGATTACTTTTGGCCGCATTATCGGTCTCGACGGCTCTAATCAAGTACAGACCCAAAAACTAGCGAAATCTGAAAATCAATTTGAGCTTTTCAAGAAGCTGTACGCGGCCTACGAAAACGTCTTCATACTAGAATCGCTCGTCGGTCCAAAAGAGCTAGCAGAGATGTCGATCATAGGATTTGATCCTGAACTTACGGTTACGTGCGATTTCAAAAAGTTCACGGTCAAGGACAGCCACAGGATTGTGCAGAGCAGCGAAGTGACAGACCCGCTGCTGCAGCTGCGCGAACTGATGCCAAAGATACGTGACGATCGTGCCAGATACATTGGTGGAGCAGTGGGATATGTCAGCTATGACGCAGTACGGTTCTGGGAACGACTCCCTGCTGGCAAGAAGAAAAATGGCGACTTCCCACTACTTGAGTTCGGTATCTACACTGACGGCATACTTTACAACCACAAAGAGAATCAAGCGTACTATTTTTTCCTCGGCAGATCCCGCCTCCAAGAGCTTGAAAGAAGGATGGCCAAAGTCGATGGAAAGCAGGCGCGACTGTCGTATACGACGCCCCGCCGGAACATGAAGAAGGCAAGATTTGTAGGGATGGTGAAATCGGCAAAGCGTTACGTGTATGACGGCGACGTTTTCCAGGTGGTTCTGGCGAAGAGCATGAAGTTCAGAGTCAAAGGAAGCCTTCTCAACCTATACGAAAGCCTGCGCGAAGTAAATCCTTCACCATACATGTACCTTCTGAAAATGTCAGACAGGTGCATAATAGGTTCGAGCCCCGAGATGCTCGTACGGGTTACGAAGGACTACGTGGAGACCTTTCCGATTGCTGGAACAAGGCCGATAGTACGCAATGAGGAGCAGAACGAAGGGCTTCGTCAAGATTTGCTAAAGGATGAAAAGGAGCTCGCCGAGCACACCATGCTCGTAGACCTAGCAAGGAACGACATAGGAAGAGTCTGCGAATTTGGTAGTGTTCGGGTTAACGAGCTCATGGCCGTAAAGCGGTTCAGCCATGTGCAGCACATCGTTACCCACGTCAGTGGACGCCTCCAGAAGAATTTCGATTCTTATGACGCTCTGAGAGCAGTATTTCCCGCTGGCACAGTATCTGGAGCTCCTAAAGTTCGCGCCATGGAGGTTATTGACGAACTAGAGCCCACCCTGCGAGGCCCGTATGCAGGCGCGCTGGGATACTTCTCGTTCAACGGGTCATGCGATTTCGCAATTACTATCCGATCACTGTTTGTGAACAAGCAAGATGGATTCATACAGTCAGGGGCGGGAATAGTAATGGATTCTGATCCTGAGAGGGAATGGATGGAAACGGAGCACAAGGCTGATGCCATGCTTGCTGCATTGAAGAAAGCGTCTTCGCGATAGCGTTCTGCTCAATTGCGCCGGTGCGCCCGACCCATTTCCGTGGCGTGCCTGCGCTTGGCCAAGCGGAAAAAAGAGGAACCTGTTGCTATTGGTTTATGATAACTATCCATATCGTAGTGTTAGCAATGGCATCATTGCATAATGCCATGTATGGTAGCACTTTTAGAATGATGCACAATATGGTAAAACGATGCCATCATAGTGATGGATGCCGCGTCGGTATTGCTAGAGTCAGTGACTAGTGGGTGGCCTGGCAAAGAGGTTGGATTCATTTGTGTGGTATTCTACTGCAAGGCCAGGATCCTTCTGGCGCCCTGTGAGTATACCGACCACTATGTCGTCGCGCTTGATGAGTCCTTCCGCACGAAGCTTCTTGACCCCGGCAGGAACGGCGCCGGATGCCATCTCGCAGTCGAATCCGTTAAGGCCGACTATGGACATGCCATCGCTCATTTCCTTATCGCTTGCCTGCGCTACAACCCCGTTCGTGAAATCAAGAGCGCGAAGGGCTTTCGCTATGTTTGCCGGCCTGCCTATCTGAATAGCGGTTGCGTGCGTCTTTGGTCTGATGCCCTTTTTATCCATCTCTTGATAGTAGCGATCCACCATCGCTAGGTCGGGCCTGCCGCTATTCCACGTAAGGCGTTTGCTTTCGAATAACCCGTTGTAAAGCTCGTAGAAAGTATTCGCTCCTTCGGCATTGACTACGACCATTCTGGGAATCTTATTGATCCACCCCCATTCATACAGCTCCATCAAGCACTTGCCGCAACTTGACGTGTTGCCCAGAGCCCCTCCGGGATAAACTATCCAGTCTGGCGGGTTCCAATTAAGGTGTTCAAGAACTCTGAAGACAATAGTCTTCTGCCCTTCGAGCCGAAAGGGGTTTACCGAATTGACAGTATAGCCGCCTGTCTCCTTGGCGGTCTTGAGCGAAACCGCCAGGGCGTCGTCAAAGTTGCCTTGGACCTGTATGACTTGCGCGCCGAACTGGAAAGCCTGTCCCAGCTTGCCAGGAGCAATCTCGCCTTTAGGAATATAGACGTCGCACTCTATGTTCTCGTTTGCGGCGTACATTGCCGCAGATGCCGAAGTGTTGCCGGTAGAAGCGCAGATAATCTTGTTCACTCCGAGCATCTTGGCATGGGTCACCGCGGTTGACATGCCGTTATCTTTGAAAGATCCGCTCGGGTTGTATCCTTCGGGCTGAAGAAGAAACGAATCATGGTCCATATCTGCATAGTCAGCAGCCTTGCTCATTTTGTACGGTTTAGACTGCCTGCCTTCAGAGCCATCAAGCGAGACGAGGACCCGCGCACATTCGGCAAAATCTTCGGTGTCGATT
>JBOGQL010000160.1:0-16798 GCA_050748985.1 Nitrososphaera sp.
CAAGGTCTCTTACAAGAGACGAGCTGGATGTTCAACCCCTTCCTGCGTATGTGGTGGACGCCGAGGCTCTAGCAGCACACCTAGGGAGGAGCGGCCAAGAATTCCAAGGTTCGGTAATCCGGTCCCTGGAAAAGCTCGGCTTGAGGGCTCTGTCAAACGCAACCGTAGCTGGAGCCTCTCAGGTGCAGCACGTCTTTGACATTGTTGTTTACGAACGCATCGAGCCCGCCAATGACATGGCCGAGATCCCAACGCTGGTGGTAGAGATCAAACAGTCTGAAACCCGGGTGGAACCAGAGGCGGCCCTGAATTTCTTTGCAAAGTGCATGGATGTTAGGGGACCAAAGAAGCTCCTTGTCGGAATCCCTGGCATCGCAGACGAGACAAGAAAATTAGCTGATGCATATGGCATTGGGGTTCTTGAACAATCCGGCGCCGACGCACAAGAGCTGGCAGGCAGGATTGCCGCGAGCCTACCGGTCCAGGAAAGCGAGCATGAAACGCACGAAGAGGGCTCCGTTACTAATCACAGTGATCTAGAGAAAATGATCAAGGCGATCATTAGCACATCGCAGGAAGACAATAGCGGGCAGGACGTGAACTGACAAACGACGCACAGGACTTCGCTTGTCGCAAAGCTCGTCACACTGGCAATTTTCCCATTTCTGGTGGCGGTCGCAATCACGGTCATAATGGGCTCATTCGTTTTCCTGGCATCAATAATATCAATAAGTATATTTTGTGTCTACCTTGTTGCGTTCTGGAAAGGAAAGGAGAGGCGCCACGGGAAGAGAGTTTCTATTTTTGTTATCTATGCGTGCGTGTTCGGAATTCCTCTCGCGGTGAGCGGAGTGTATTCCTTCGAAGCGTCCAGTTTCCTGGGCGCCAATTTTTCAATCTATTCCGCCATTGTTTCCTTCAGCCTGGCCCTGACATTCATGTATACGTTCCTTAACGTGCCGCTCACGATATACCACAAAAAGCATGAAGCAGGAGTGAAGCCTCCCACTGCATTTCCGCTGATTACCATCATTGTGCCGGCTTGCAACGAGGAGCACTGTCTGACAAGGACGCTTGACTCTCTGGTAGAGGCCGATTATCCGAACAAGGAAATTATCGTCGTGGACGACGGCTCTGTCGACAGGACATATTCCGTTGCGTCCCAGTACAAGAAATTTGCCGACGGAACGCTGTTCGCTGTCGTCAGAAAGCCAGAGAACGGCGGTAAATCGTCGGCCATAAACCACGGCCTGCTTTTTGCAAAAGGTGAATACATCGTGACGGTCGATGCCGATTCCATGGTGACAAGGGACTCGCTAAAGGCGATTGTAAAATATTTTCAGGACCCGAGCGTTGCCGGCGTCGGAGGCAACATCAAGGTTCTCAACCGTGGCTCCCTGCTGACAAACTGCCAGGCGCTGGAATACCTGGTGGGAATAAACCTGTGGAGAAGGGCATTTGATATCTTTGGAGTGGTCATGGTTGTCCCCGGTGCCCTGGGGGCATTTAGCAAAAAGATCATTCGGCAGGCAGGCAACTATGACAACGACACCGTGACAGAAGACTTTGACATGACTGTAAAGGCGCTAAAATCAGGCAAGGTGGTGCAGGCCAGCTCCCGGGCCATGGCGTACACGGAAGTACCCGCATCACTGAAGGACTTTTACAAGCAGAGAATCCGGTGGTACAGGGGCAACATGCAGACTTTCATAAAGCACCGGGATATAGCCACCAATTCCAGGTATGCGATGCTCCGGCAGTACGGGTACCCGATCACGGTGTTTACGATGTTGTGCCTGCCCATTCTGGGCATCGTCATCGGGGTGGCCGGCGTGATGGCCATCCTTGAAGGGATGTGGCTGTTCATCCTCTTTTCATTCGTGCTCTTCGCCTGCCTGCAATTCGTGCTGTCCGCGATCGCTCTGGTGATAGACGAGGAAGACGACTGGAAGGTCATCCTGTATTCGCCTCTGCTTGTTGTAGGCTACAAGCATCTGGTTGACTTCATGATCATAAAGGGAGTGCTTGATGTAGTCTTGAGGCGCAGGGAAAGCCTGAGTTGGACCTCTGCCAAGCTGTCAAGGAGAAAAGAGGCTGGCGCAAGTGCACTCGCACGCATTCCGAAATAGGGCGCATCGCACAGTCAGAACTAGGAATTCTTGCCCAAGATTTCTGTGATTGCGTTATTATAGCGACATCTTTTGCCACCCAAAGCGCGACTGCGCCACTTTCATGCAGTCAGCAAGGGTCGCCCTAGATCTGAGGAACGAGAACTTGCCTGCGCTCAGCTGATCTTGATATTTCCTGCTGTCAAATGCGTCGCTCAGTATGAAGCGGATTTTTGTGCTGGCCATCCTCTTCAGCAATTCTGTGAACCCGGCTTCCACAGCCGTGGAGTCGCCGTAATTCTCTACTAGCCTTTCGAACTTGTTGTCGTTCAACAGGCCCTGAAGTGTCAGGCACCAGATCAGATTCTTTGCGCTAGGAGCGTAGCCGTATTTTTCAGCCCCCGCGCTCCTGATCTCCCTGATCACGCTCTGCAGCCTGAACTGGACCTTGTATAGAAGCACAAGCCCGCGCGGATCAGTCGCAAGGTATTGCTCTCTGAACGTATCGCGGTACCAGGCCTCGTTTTCGAACACCTCTTTCATTTCAGAGATCCTGTCAACCTGCCCTCGAGCTGCGAGCAGCGTCTGGGCGAACTTGCGCACTTCTATTACGCCCTTTTCCGCGTCAAGGTTTCCTTCAGTATCTTCCTCCATCAGGTTCCTGTAGGCGTTCTCCCTTCTTTCGTAATAGATGCCAAGCTTGGCAAACACTTCCTCAAAGCCTGTCTGAACAAAGTCGTTGGCCCTCAGGTTCCAGGGCATGATCGGATTCTGCCTGTTATTGTTGATAGTGACTCTCTTTACAAACTCCTCGTCCTGGGATTGAATTATCCGGGCCATCACTTTTGTTTGGGCTAACTTTTGCTGAAGCAATGGCGGCGCCGCCGTGGCAGTTGCCAGCAATCTATTGTTGTCATCAATCGTCTGGCCTTCCTTTCCCCCAGCTGATTTTTCACCCAAGAGCTTGCCGCTCTTTCTCTTGTGCATTGCCCGGCTCTGCCTCTGCGACTCTTCGTCGACAAACTGCTTCAGAATCTTTACAGTCTGGGCCCCGTTGAGGATTCTTGGCTCCACCAATCTTACCGTTGAGGGCCCGTTGACCTCCAGTATTTGCGCTGTGAGCGTAATCCCGTTGTGGTACAGGGCAAAGTTCTGCGGATCCTCTTGTCCTTCCACTATTGTTCTTAATGAATTCCTTATCTGCAAATTTGTCATCTTGCCTTCGTCAAGACCTGAGCGCAGGTTCCTTTCAAAGAACCTCTCCCCGAGATCAGAGTGCATCCGATAAAGATCTGCGAGCGACAGAAAAGTTACAGTCATCTGGTTCCCGCTATGGTCTTCTTCCCCGGCGTCGCGGGCTGAAGGAACCTTCAGCGAACCGTCAAAACTGATAACGTACTCTGCGACCTGCCTCGATGACGTGATGCTTCCAAGGGTGTTCACGTTGGAGATGTAGTGAAATATGAGGTCATGAAGTCCCGGTGACTCGCCTATGCGGCTAAGATAGCTCTCGATGAAGCCCCGCTTGTCCTCGACAGCCTCTCTCAGAAAACCCAACACCCTGCTCTGTTCGGCGTCTACGGGGTCGCCGTTGAACACAAAGTCTAGGTCCACGCGGTCAATCGTCTTCCAGTTTTCAAACAGGCACGTTTTTAGCGAAACTATCAGGGGATGGTCGTTTTCCGATTTGGTCGGGTCAAAAAAGATCTTGCTTATGCCGCTATTGCCTAACCTTTCCAGCGGCTCCCTGAATAGAATGTGGTCTTCTGACCATCTGAAGACATAGAGGTAGAGCGTTTTCTTGTTCTTGTCGTGATAGTACGCGTCAATACCATCGTTCGTGGTTCCATCCAGCGCGACAAATGATGCCGCTTCATTTTCTGGCATGCCGAATTTCTTGGAAAGATAAAGGACCCCAAAATAATTCTCCTTCTTGCCTCCAAGGTTTGGCGAAAGAGCTCTGTAAACTTTGTCGATCTCACTTTGATTTATGAATCGGTTGATAGCTGCTGCTCGCATCCCAATTCTCCCTTTTCTTCACTCAAAGTGCCAATATTTATATCAAGTGGTAATCTAGCATGGCGCTTCGAACCAAAGTCCATCGCAATGTTAACTTTATTTGACAATTGTATAGTTAACGGACCGCGAAAATCACTGCGGAGGAAAAGATTCTGCCATGATGTCGCCATATTTTTCTCCAGGAAAAAACCCTTGCGCGATTCCAAGAGAAATCGTCGCCATTCATGAAGAAATTTCTCTGATAGACGCGCATAATACAGAGCACATGAAAGAGTTTGGGAAAGTAAAGAAGTTCGACGAATCGTGCAAGTATTGTCGGCCTTATCTTCACCGGGATGTTAAATCTGAATCGAAGCCTGGCGAATCTGCGTTGCCTCAGACCATGCAGAATGAAAAAACAAGCACCTACAAGCCTGTTGTGATGAAGACTGGTTTGGAACGGACTGTCGACCTCGCCGGGAAGAAAGGACAGATTGTGGTGCCACGCAGCTGGACAGGTAGAAGAGTGCGAGTAACTCTCATCTGAAATTAGCGGGGAACATGGTTTCTATTTTGCGACGACCATGGTGTTGGTGCTGCGGATGCCCTTGATCTTTCTCAGCTCCCAGGAAATTACCTTCGCCACGTCCTCGTCCGTTTCCTCTTCGACGATCGCCATCAGATCGTATTCGCCATAGAGAGGATAAACTTCCTTGACCCCTTGGAGTTTTTTGATCTCTTCGTGCAGAAGCTTTTCGATCCCTGCATCCGTGTTGATAAACACGAATGCCTTTGTCTTTGCCATAAATCGCTCTTGCAAAGAAAGCTTCGTCTCCATTCCAATATAAATTGAATGAAGATCGATGCAAGACGTGTCGGATAGACACCCACCTCATAGGATGCTTCATTTTCTAGATAGCTGTCTGCAGCAAAGTTGGATTCCGGAATGCAGGAAGCGCTGCATGCACTTGACGGAGACCAAATTTACGGAGATGTGGTTTTGACCAAGTTGATAAGAGGACTCCAGTTCATCCGTTGGAACCCAAGGGGATCCTTGGCAGGGTATTTCACCCACGCCTTGACAATCGAGAACTTGTAAAGCTTTGATTTATCGCCAAGGTTCATTTTTACCTTGAGAAGAGTTCCCCAGCGCTTCTCTTCAGACGTCAAGTCGAGAACTTGGCTAAATGGTATCTCGAGGTTATCAGGGCTCTTGTCGAGATCTTTCTCAAGATGCTCTAGCTTGTAGCCCTCTGCAGGGCGGAATACGTTTTCATTGTTCTTGAACCTGTTGAGCTGCCTTATCGAATGTGTGTCGTGCATCTTGAAGGTCATCTCCGTCTTTGAGATAAATGCAAGCCGCCTGTCGGTCAGTACGAGCATGCCCTCCTTGCCGCGCTTTAGAAAGCCTTCCTCTTCTCCCCATATCCAGAAAAGATGGGCCTTGATCTGCTCGTCCCAGTCGACCAACTCAGATCATGCGAGCAAGTCCCGTAATTAAAAGTCTATCGAAGAAGAAAATGGAAAAAAGAAAGTGATGAAGGACTTAGCCTTCTTCCCAGCCCTTTGTAAAGATACCGTGCTTCTTCAGCGGGACCGGCTGTCCTGGCGTGTAGTCCATCGGCCTCATCCAGAATATCGCCTTTGTCGGGCAAACACCAATGCATGCTCCGTCAGAGATGCATCTTTCTGGATAAAACACGAATGCCTTGCCTCTCTTCCAGCCTTCCACCGGCTTGACTCTCAGCACATCTGGACCGAGAGCGGTGCAAATCTCTACGCAGAGTGCACATCCAATGCAGTGTTGTTCGCTAATATCGGGAAGTATTGCGACTGGCATCTAATTCACTTAATAAAACGATCCATGCTGAAACTATTTAAACGCTATGGCTATTTTATAACAGCGATATAATACTCACAAAGGTTTTGTTTTTCCCGTTTCCTGTTGGTTCAAACTTCAGACTGGAGTAGCTTGGGGATCCTTTACTTTTCCAAATCGGGAATGGTGGCCGGAATCGACTATATACCATGCTTTGTTAACCGGCTCATATGCAGACCCTTCACGTCGCGTTCGATGATACTGACTCGCGCTCGGGCCGGTGCACGACGCAGCTAGCGTTCAAGGTGGTGGAGGGTCTGAAAGGAATCGGCGCAGAGCTGATTGACTATCCGCTCCTTGTAAGGCTCAACCCCAACATTCCGTGGAAAACAAGAGGCAATGGAGCCGTCTGCCTGCGAGTAACGGTGCCAGAGGCAGGGAGGGCAATCGAGTATGTCACGCAGGCAGTCGAAGAAGGGTCAGCAATAGGGAACGGGGCAAACCCAGGAGTAGCGTTCTATGAAGGTGGCCGTGTGCCACATGCTCTAGAAGAGTTTAGCGGCAGCGCGATGTGCCATGTTATGAGCAGGAAGATGGCGGAAAAGGTGGCCACCGCTGCAGGGGTTCAGTACCAAACTTTTGGCAACGGCCAGGGCCTCGTCGGGTCACTCGGAGCGATGGGATGCATGATGCTTGACTGCGATTACACCTACGAGCTCATCGCCTACAGAAAGCCCGAGAACTGCAGCAGGCCGCGTCAAGTGGATGAGCAGAAGGTCATCAGCTTCAGCGAAGCTACGTATCCCAACACCTTCAACAACTACGACGGAAAGCACAGGCGCGTACTTATTGCTCCGCACGGCCCTGATCCCGTATTTTTTGGCATAAGAGGCGAGAGTCCCGAAGTAGTGTCATCTGCATTGCAGTCGCTGCGGCCGGAGGAAGAGCTCGACGGGTGCATGATCTTCCGAACCAACCAAGGCACGAACATGCACCTGCAAAGAGAGCTCGAAATTACCGGAGTCAAAGCATACACTTCTGGATATGTTCGGGGCAGGGTAGCGATGAAGCCACGTGTGATCGAAGGTGGGCACGCCATCTTCGCGATAGAGCAAGGCGGCATGCAGATGCCTGCCGCAGTCTACGAGCCGACCGGCCTTTCAGGCATCGCAGCAAAGCTAGAACCTGGCGACTTGATCGAGATCGGCTGCGGCGTCAGGAAGGGGACTACAAAGCATCCCAAGATCCTCAATGTTGAATATTTGTGTGTGCTAGAACTCGCGCCGGTATACGAATCACGGAACCCGCTCTGCAAACTGTGCGGCAAGCGGATGAAATCCGAAGGCAGCGAAAAAGGATACCAGTGTGACAGGTGCAAGTTCAGGGACCGAAATGCAAAGAAAATTCTGATCCCGAAAGACCGCGACCTCAAAGCTGGCATGTACATTCCTACGCCAAAGGCACATCGCCACCTGACAAAGCCTATGCAAAGGTACGGGCTCGAAAAGAAGAATTTTCAGCTGCTGAAAAATTAGCGGGGGGTGGACTTTCCGAACTTTGCAAATTCTGTTGAACCACCGCTCTGCGGGTTATGAGCCCGCCGGGATAACCTGGCTTCCCCACCCCGCTGATGGCATCTCGGCACTGGGGAAATATATCTCTGTCTGCTGCGTGCAGGAGTCAGCTCGTCAGGTAAATGCGACGCGTCCAGAACACCTATTCATATAGATTTATTTCAGCCCAACCCGATATACCGGTGGCGCAAATGAACGTAAAGACACTCAATGACATCGACTTTGAAAAGCGGAACGGGCTCTTGCCTGTCATAGTCCAGGACATGAAGACCAAGGACATTCTGATGATGGCATACGCCAACAAGGAGGCTGTAAAAAACACAATGAGCACTGGCAACGCGTGGTTCTGGAGCAACTCTCGCAACAAGCTCTGGATGAAGGGCGAGGAATCAGGCAACGTCCAGCCGGTGCACGAAATTCTTGTCGATTGCGACTCCGATGCAATTGTGTATATGGTGGATTCCAACAAGCCGGCATGCCACACCGGGAACAGATCCTGCTTCCATAATATACTGAAATGACTAACGATTAGCTGCCTTTCTGGGCAGCCGTCGAACGTTTGTTGTGATATTTGCATGAAAAGCGGAGTTAAGCAATACAACATATAGGCGTAAAAAAGTTTAGTAATACTAAAATGGTGCTTAGCGAAGTTTTAATCACATACATTTTGACTGAGTGTAGTAAGTCATGGGCAGCATAAGATCGCTAAAGTGCAGGGAATGCGGCAGAGAGTACGAGCCGCAGTTTCGCTATGTCTGCGAGGAATGCTTTGGTCCACTCGACGTCCTCTACAGTGACCCCAAAGTGGACCGGCATACGTTTGAATTGAGGGAGAAAACCTACTGGCGCTATTTCGAACTCTTGCCGATCGCAGACAAGGCAAATGTGGTTAACCTGAACGCCGGCCTCACGCCGCTTCAGCATGCCGACAAACTTGGGGGCAAACTTGGACTGAAATATCTTTATGTAAAGAACGACTCTGTCAACCCGACGTTTTCATTCAAAGACAGGCCGGCGGGAGTCGCGGTCTCTAGGGCCAAGGAAACCAAGCTGAACGCGGTGGGCTGCGCCTCTACAGGCAACCTTGCATCCGCGACCGCGGCGCACGCTGCAAAGGCCGGCCTGCCCTGCTATATCTTTGCGCCGTCTGACATAGAGCACGTAAAGATTGCGCAGGCACTGTCGTATGGCGCAGAGTTTATCGCGGTAGAAGGTACCTATGACGACGCAAACAGGATCGCCTCCATAATTGGCGACTCGAAGGGCATCGGCATAGTCAACATCAACATGAGGCCATACTACGTGGAGGGATCAAAGACTCTTGCTTACGAAGTGGCCGAGCAGCTGGGCTGGGAGGTTCCAGACTCGCTGATAATTCCTGTGGGAAGCGGTGCAATGCTCAACGCGATCTGCAAGGGCTTTGAGGAGCTGCACTCGCTCGGGCTTATCGACAGCCCCAAGAAGATGAAGATCGTCGCGGCTCAGCCACACGGCTGCGCGCCGATCGTGGACGCGTTCAAGCGGGACAGCGATGAAGTAATTCCAGTCGAGCGACCCGAAACGATCGCAAAGAGCCTTGCAATCGGGGACCCGGGCGACGGCATCTACGTGCTCCGGCGCCTAAAGCAGTACAACGGCATTGCAGAAGAGGCCAACGACGACGAGATCTGCGATGGCATCCTGCTCCTTGCTCGAACCGAGGGAATTTTCACAGAGCCCGCCGGCGGCGTGTCAATCGCGGTTCTTCGGAAATTAATAGAGGAAGGAAAGATAGACAGGGACGAGCGCGCGGTCTGCTATGTCACCGGCAATGGCCTCAAGACTACAGAAGCGATAATAGGTTTGCTGCCGAAACTCACAGCTGTCAAGCCGGACGCCGCCCAGGTTTCGGCTATGATCAGGTGACATGACAATGGCCAGGATTGAATTTGTGGTTCCTTCAGTACTGAACAGGGGTCAGGGAGAGAAGAAAATCGCGCTTGACGCTGCTGACCTGCAGGACGCGTTCGGCAGGATATCAGAGCAGATGGGCGACGATTTCAAGCGGCGGGTATTCGACCACAACGGCAAACCCAGGTCGCTTATCAACATCTACATCAATGGTAAGAACATGCGCTTTAGCGGCGGCATGACTTCGCCGCTGAAAGACGGCGACTCTGTCTACATACTGCCCGCGGTTGCAGGAGGGGGAGAGCTGACAAGCGACGAGATGCAGCGCTATTCAAGGCAGGTGATGCTTGAGGAGATCGGCTTTGAAGGGATGGAGAAAATAAGGGGCGCAAAGGTCTGCGTTGTGGGCGCAGGCGGCATCGGCAACCCTGTTGCGACGCAGCTAGTAGCAATGGGCGTCGGCAAAGTGCGCATTGTTGACAGGGACGTCATTGAAGTTACCAATTTGCACAGACAGCATCTTTACACTGATGACGACATTGGTAGGGTTAAGGTAGAAGTGGCTGCAGAACGGCTCCGCAAACTCAATCCTGGCGTCGAGATCGAGCCGGTGCCGACATCTGTCACAAAGTTTACGGCAGAAAGCATTGTCAAAGGATTTGATGTTGTCATCGATGCTCTTGATAGTATAGATGCTCGCTACGCTCTCAATGACGCTTGCCTTAAGCTTAGCATTCCATTAATCTACGCTGGTGCAATTGGCGTAACAGGCACCGTGTGCACTATTTTGCCAAACAAGTCAGCATGTGTGAAATGTAGATTCCCTGAGCTAAAAGAAGACGAAATGCCTGCATGTAGCACCGAAGGTGTGCACCCCTCAATTCTATATTTAGTTGCAGGCGTCGAAGTATCCGAAGCAGTCAAGATAATCATGGGAAAAGAGCCTGATTTAGTAAACACAATATTTCTAATGGATCTGGGAAACCTTACATTTGACAAATTCAGAATCAAAAGAGCGGAAGAATGTCCGGCTTGTGGAACTACGCGCAAAGAGAGCAAGGTCGCAGCAAGAGAGCTGATAATAGAGGAGCTTTGCGGAAGGGACAGGGGCAAGAGGACTTGGACTGTCACGCCGCCAGAGCCGGTTCCGGTGAACCTTGTCCGCATCGTAAAGAGCGCCGAATCGCTTGGCTACTCGGTCAAGTCAAGGGGAAACCTCGGCATAACGGCGGTCAACGCTGGCAGGATGTCAGTAAGCTTCCTCTCAAGCGGGGCCGCGACCATAGTGGGAGCCAAGGATGAGGAGGACGCGATCAGGATCTATAACACATTCGTGGACGGCTCTCGTTCCACCTAGCTGCCGACAAACTCCATCAGGCTTGACTGCGATTTCTTTTCTTCCCTGAAGATCAGTTTCAATTCCTGCGAGAGTGACTGAACCCTGCTCTTCAGGTAGTCGCTAACCTTGTACTCGCTGCACATCTCTTTCGCGATGCCAAGATATTTTTCCACGGCGCCCCTCGTCACGGTCTGCATCAGCTCGCCCTGGCACTCTGTGCACCTTCCCACAAGGGGCATCCTGCGGAACTTGATTCCGCACCCCTTGCAGCGGAAAGTCTGGGAAGAGTACGATCGCATGTTGCCCATTATGTCCGGCAGTATGTGCGTAGTCAGCACCATCGCAGCGACTTCGTCCGCGTCCACGGCATTTATCAGCTTTGCAGTGTCAAACTGCATCTTGAGTTTTTCTTCCATCGTGTTGAGCCTGGAATAGGCACTTTTGTGCTGCTTTGTGGTAAGAGATTCAGTGTGGTGTGTAAAGCCAAATCCAAAGAACTGGTCGTCGTGTCCTATCCTGTTCTTGATCGTCTCTATAGTGCCTCCCACCTCACCCGCGTTTGCCTGCTTCCGCGTCGCCTCGTAGAATTCAAGCGGGTATGTGGTTGCGATGTCGACATTATGAGCCTGTCGCTGCACCTCATGCGGCAGAACCACCGGCTGTATCAGCAGCGGCGCGTCCATCAGACCTCCTATCTTGTCCGGCAGAAAGTCGAAAGAAAAGTTGAGGTACGCGTCCATCAGGAGCATTATCGAGTCGGCGTCGCCGTCACAGTCACGGCGCTTGGCGGAATGCCATACCGGAGATGCGAGGCACACTTGGGAATCCGTAAACCCAATTATCCTTCCCATTATTCCGACCGAGGTATGTGGAGCAAGCCCCACCACTAGATGACCCACAAGATCTTCGGTGGCAGATACGTTGTAGATTGGATCAAGATCGTAAAACTTGGTAAGCTCCTCGTCGATGAATCTAGCAACACTCAAAAGATGTTTTGCGGATTCGCGGGGAATAATCACGTCTTGCATCATGAGCTCGGCGAGCTGGTCTTGCGCGACGAGCTCCTTGCCCAAATAGTCGCGCGTGTAACCCAGCTCCCTTAATTTCTGGACGCTTGTGTCAATCCAGGCAGGCCTAAAGTGTGTCAGGGGCCCGTTCGTCGCGTCGAATCTTATGGTGCCGTCCTTGAATGTATGCAGGCTGTGTTTTTGTCGCAGTATCCCCTTTTCCAGTGGCTCCGCGGCCCTGTGCCGGCTCATCAGCGACTTGACTCCCTTGAATGGCACTTCTGGTCGGACACCCAGCTTTCTCTCGGCGTTTTCAAGCGCAAGCCTCAAAGGATAGCTTACTGACGAATATGTCCTCCCGTTCCTGCCACACCTTGGGCATTTCTCGCCTTCCTCAACTTCCGATCTGCATTCTATGCAAATATTCCGCAGCATAGTAAGACCACCACATCCTCTGCAGTGCGTGCCCACCGAGGGCGACTTGCAATCATTGCAGTACCTATTCGCGATTTCTGCGTAAAATGAAGAATCCTTGCACGCCTTCATGATATCGCGCGTGGCGCCGCCCCTTGCTCCCACTGGAAATAGCACGTGCACGGGGGGCTTCATCTTGCGTTCCGCTGCTTTTTCTGGTCTTCCCACTCTAACCGCGATTGTTGAAGAAAATTTCGGTGCAACAGAAATGCCAGAGGTCTTGCTAACGAATTCAATCGCGTCGTTGCACCCTTCTGGTGCGGGTCCGCTCAAGAGTTTGCGCAACGAGGCTTCCTGACTTGTATTATCAATCATGACGTTCCCTTCGCGAACAGAATGCTCTACCCCAAGGCGTTCCAGAATATCCTTCAATCTAGAATCATGGGGCAGCGCGCTATCGGAAAGAATTCTTTCCCTGAGGTAGTCCGCGTCAGCTATGCTGATTACATCCCAGTAAAACGAGTATTTTGGGTGGAGCGGTATCCCCAGCTCCTCAGAGATCTGAAATGCCTCCTCGACTGTCGGGATGATGTTGAAGGGGTTTTCAGCAAATTGGATCAGCCTTTCCCTGTTGCTGATATCCTTGCCGGACAACAGCTTGGAACGAAGATGCAGCGCCCAGATTTCTTCAACGTAGCTTGCCGGCAGAAGCAGCGCGTTGTTTTCTAAAAAGTCGCCATAGCTTATCAGCATATCACCCAAGTACAGAATTTTGTTGATTCTTTCCCTAACCTTTTCTGCCTCTTGCAGCGTGGAGACTGTCATTACTCGCCCGTCGTCAAGCCTCACGAGAGGAGCCTCAATCGTGTCGACCAGCGCGATTGTTGACGCCTTGCCTGGAATGTCAATCTTGATCTGGGTTCCGGCGACAATTGCATGATCAAGAATGCCAGGGACGGCGGGGTGTATCCCTACTGTTGCAAACCCGGTATTGAAGCAGCGGCCATACCGGAGGCGAAACCCCCCTATCTTTTTGGCCATCGAAAGAACCGGCCTGCCTGTAATTACTTCAGACATTCTGTGTTGCGCAGCGTCGTCATCGCCTGTCTGGATCGCGCCCTTGAGCTCCCTGAGCCACTGCCACCCGTCCAGCTTGAGCGCCTCTACCAGCTTCAAAAGTTTGCGACTGCGGCCGATGAGGCCGTCGTTCATTACACGGAGCGCGCCGCCACGAACCCTGTCTGTGGCGATCCTTCGCATTCCCTTGTGACCTACGACGTCGACTGGATCCGTATCGACTCCGTCGAGCTCGACTGGCAGGGAGGAGATGCATTTCACAACGTCTTCGTCAAGTACTTTGAACTGAAAGCCCATTACTTCGCGCTCGTATATTCGCAGCTCTTCCACGAACCTGCCGGTTTCATCGTCAAATGAATTCGCGAGGTAGCGGTCGAGTCCTGCCACCCTTCTCGTGTGGTCCGCAATGAGCATTGTCAGCGCCGCTTCCGTTCCTCCGGCCGACCTAATCGGACCTGCAAACGACACGGACAGGTATTGGCTTCCGTCTATGTTTTTCTTGATCGCGACATCCGATATTCCCTGCAGCGGCGCGACTGTGACGCCTTCCGTCACGACGGCAAGCGAGACGCGCACCGCGCTGTCAAGCCTTGCCGTGAGGTCTGCAGAACCATAATCGCCGGCTGCAATCTCTTCGGCTATCTGGAGGGCTGCCCTTTCCTTCGAAGTGTGTGACAGCAAATTCCGGAGCCTCTCAGCAATGTCAAGGTCATGCATCTTGGCAACCCTGTCCGCCAGATCAAATGCCAGCTTGGGCTCGACGATGTCAGCAACGTCGAAACCCTTCCTCCGCGCCATCCGGGCATGGTGTAAGTTCTGGTAAACGCCGGTTAGGATCTGGTGCTGGTAGTTCCTGTAATATGCCGGCATCCGGATGTCTTTGAGACGGGTCTCGGCTTCGTCTAGGTTCATGGCATCATCGCGACCGAATGGCTTTGATTATTGAAGAAAATCTGTCCTGCCAGTTTGCTTCTTTTTCGATCATTGTGCCGATTACAATAACATCGGCGCCAGCCTTGGCCAGCTTCGCCGCGGTTTCTGCCGTCCGTATTCCACCGCCCACGATCAGTATTCCATCAAAGTACTTTCTCACCGCCGCGACCATTTCAGGAGGCACGTTTTGAGATGCCCCCGAACCCGCTTCGAGGTAGACGAACCTCATTCCCATGTACTGCGCGGCGAGGGAGTACATTATCGCAATGTTCGGTCTGTGGAACGGGATGCCTCGCGCCCTGCCGACAAACCATGCCGCGGTCCCTTCGCCAACGATGATGTACGCGGTTGGAAGCGGCTCTATGCCGTACTTTTTCACTGCCAAAGCCCCAAGCGCCTGGGCCCCGGTCATAAAGTAAGGGTTTTCGGAGTTGAGCAGCGAACTGAACAAGATTGCGTCTGCCTTTGGGGATACGCCCGTGACGTTTCCCGGGAACAGTATGACCGGTATCTTGATCTTTTCTTTCACCTGCGACACAACCTTGGCAAGCTCCAGCTGATCTATGGCCGACGAACCGCCGATGAGGATGGCAGAGGCTCCCATGTCCTCCAGCTTCCTTGCCAGTGATGCAGCATCTGCCGAGTTTTCAGAATCGATGAGTGGAAGACAGATCGTCCCCCTTTTGTTTATCTCATCGCGTAAATACTGCTCGATCTTTCCTCCAACACCCACGCCCCTTTGTGAATATAACGAGTCTCTTTAAAGTTTGATGTCACCATGTTTTAATAAGCCGAACCCTATACAATTTTGTATAGTTCCGATGGCCGGCGTTGATTCCAATTCTAGCATTCTGCTCAGGCAAATTGTTGCAAATTCCCTGTTTACCGAAAAGCAATTGTCAATAATTTCTAAAAGGCTGCAGGGGAGCCGCAGGCCGGAAAACATGACTTCGGGCGCGTACTACAGGCAAGTCAGGCAGTGCAGGGAAAAGGTTGTGGCGGTGCTTTACAGCGCAGTGCTTCTGCAATCGACGGGGATCATACAGCCTGACGGTCTTGTGACATTGAGCAGGCTCGGGCAGCAAATGGGTGTGATATTTGGCACTGGATCGCGTGATGTGATATCACAGGAACGCATCAAAAGCGTGATGTCCGTCACAGATCAGCTGATAAAAAGGGTGTCTTTGTTGTAAAATACTGTCGCGCATCACTGTTATATCACGCGGCCGCAACATCACGCGTGATATGGCCGTAGATCTATCACAGGCTGCAAGCGTGGTGAATAGTGAGACCGTGATATTTTCTGCGCTTGCGTTCTTTGCAGGCATGGCCGGTGTGATATTATATCACAGGCTTGTGATGCTCTACAATCGGCGAACTTACCGCGCTGACGAGTCCGTCATAGAGTCAATCGTTCTCGAGTACACCCGCCGCCTGCGGGACTATGACCGCGTGATAGCCGACATCCGCACCAGGATCGACGTTATGGATTTGAGAGCGGAGGCTCCTAAGCCCTACTTGGCGTCACAGATGTTGCAGCCGTCACAGGCGCCGCAACATCACGTAGCGCGCGTGACGCAGCCTGTCGGTGTCACGCATCACAGGGAAGGCGCGTTGGAGGAGGAAATGCTGGAGAGCCAGAATGGCACGACGGACTATATCCTGAAAATGCTCGCGGAAAAGCCCCGCACTTCACGCGAAGTGCAGCAATCCATCGGACGGAGCCGGGAGCATACGGCGCGCCTCATGAAAAAACTGACAGAGTCGGGCCTTGTGGAAAGGGATGTCAACCTAAAGCCGTTCAAATATACCATTACCGGCTCGGGTCGTGAGATGCTGCAGGAAAGGGTTGGAGTTGTGTCCGAGCTGAGGGCTCCCTAGCTGCTGTGTAAACCCATTCTTTCCCCTGGCGGGTTCTCTGAAGTCTGCCACGCTGCGAGTATCTCGCTAGGTATGTCGAGACGACACTCAGCTTTATGGGCTCGTTAAACTGGTCTTCATAGAGTTCAAGGATGTCAGTAGATGTGAATGTGCTGTATGGGAACTTCTTCTCAACAAGGCTCCATATCCTGTCGCCTACAGACGCCGGAATCGATGTTAGCCCTTCCTGTTCGCCATGTCCGTTCCCGGATTCGATGTTCAGGAGGTCCATGAACTCGACTATCTTCACGATCTTTTCCTTCGATACATTGCCCTCTAGTGAGAGGTTGTACTTGCTGCCTTCGGCGTCCTCTAACTCTATCCTGAATTTCCTTTTTCCCGAGCTCATATGTGGTAAAGGTAGCTGGACTTGCTAGCGCCTTAACACTTAACATTAGCTCTGTCAAGTTTGATAACAATTAGCTCAGCTCTTGTTAACCGCACTTGAGACAGTAGCTTTGTTGGTTAACAGCCTTCGACGGTCAACCAAGTTTCTTGCCGGCAAGGGGGTGGAATTATGGTTCCAGTGGAAATGCGGGGGTATCCATCGGCATGTTAACAGTGTTAAAGACTGATCTTAACGCTCCACTGGAAATAAAGGGGTTGTTTTGTATTGATTTCCTAAACGATTGATATCGGTTCGTTAACATAACCCCGTACGCGGTTCCGGGGGTGACGGGACCCACCCCTCCCTTTCCCCTGCAGGATCTCCTCTGAGC
>JBOGQL010000161.1:0-3295 GCA_050748985.1 Nitrososphaera sp.
TCTCCGAGCTCGGCAACGGAATCGTCCCCATATTCGATCAAGACTCGTCTGTAGAATTCCTCGCCCCTGTCAGGGTTCTTGGCAAATTCATCCAGGAAAACCCTCCGCATCGTCTTGTCCGTGCGCGAATATCGGGACATCAGGGCTCCCCTGTCGACCTGCTTGGGAGTGATTATCGCAAAGACCGGCTTGTCGACATTTGAGAAATGTGCTCTCAGAACAGCCTTCTCTTCATCAGTGAACTTTTCGAGGAAAACCCTGCTGTCAAATTGCACGAAGTACAAGCCGGGAGTACGTCTAATAAAAAGATCTCTTGGAAGGGGACACGGCAGTTGGCAAAATGCTCTTACAAAATAATGCAACTATTTTGACACAGTTATCATTATACCATCTTGCTCAACGATTCGCATGAGCGAAGAAAAGCTCGCATTCGTAGGCAAACAAGTCAAAGACATCTATGGAACTTATATCGGAAGAGTAGTGGGCATAATTACCGAGATCGACGGCGAGATCGAGGCTGTTGGAGTTGACTGCGGCTCCGGCGGTCTAAAGCAGCTGCCGTACGAGCAGCTCGTGATGCAGGGCGATTATGTTTTCTTTATTCCTCGGTGGAGGCTTGATGCACAGAAGCTGCTGAGGCAAAAGTCACTTACGCTAAAGAGGGTAAAGGCCCTACAGGACATTGTGGCTGAGAACGACTCGATGAAGGAAGATGCGGAACTCGTATACATCAAGTACGAGAAGAAGCTGCGCGATCTTGAGGAAGTAGAAAGGCAGGTGGGCGATAATCTCAGTGCGAGGCTAGCCGAGCTCGATACAGAAGGGAAGAACATAAAGTCCGTGCTGTTTGACGCAAAATTGCAATTCAGGAGCAACGAGATGAAGGAAGAGACCTACCAGCAGATCAAGGTGCAGACCGATGAACTTATCGAGCACATCAACAACGAAAGGACCGAGATCGCGAACGTGCGTTCAAAGCTCGCCGGGCTGACGATTGAGAACATTAGCTCGACTACAGCCGCACCGATAGCAACCCCGCCAAAGGAAGAAGCTCCGGTGGACAGCGTGCCGGCCGAACAGGTAGCCGCTCCAGTTCAGCAGGTGAGCGCCGCAGGGTCAGAGCAAGGTGGTGCATCTGCACCGGCTGATACGGGCGAGCAATCTCCCACCGAAACAAGCTGGCTCAATCAGGTAATCACAAAATAATTTTTCGCGATCGGGTGAAAAACCGGTCAACCCACCAATTCTATTATATTTCCATCGTCCAGCCTGTTAGAGGATGTTTATACTGATCATTGAATTGGCATTTTCTTGAGGCATAGGGGATTCGAACAAATGCTTTAAAGATTGGATTTCATTTTCTATTGGTACTTTGTCAGACCTGCCATCGAAGCTGTACGAGGAAAGTGGCAAGGTCAGGATCGGCATCTCTCCAGGGAGGCGGCTTGAACGCGTATCAAAGCAGGCCCTGACGGATCCGGACAGCTTTTGGGCAGAGCAGGCAAGAAGCCTGAAGTGGATCAGAGAATGGAAACATGTGCTTGAATGGAATCCGCCTTTTGCAAAGTGGTTTTCCGGCGGGCAGCTCAACGCCTCGGCCAACTGCCTTGACAGGCATATGAGCTCTGAAACAAGGAACAAAACGGCGATTATATGGGAAGCAGAAAACGGCGAGACAAGGAAACTCACCTACTTTCAGCTGTACCGACAGGTCAGCAAATTCGCGAACGTTCTCAAAAACTTGGGTGTAAAAAAAGGTGACAGGGTCACGATATACCTTCCGATGGTGCCCGAACTGCCGATAACGATGCTTGCCTGCGCAAGGATCGGTGCGATCCACTCTGTCATATTTTCAGGTTTTAGCTCGCAGGCCGTAATAGACCGTGCCAACGACGCCAGCTCCAAAGTGGTAGTGACCGCAGACGGAGGGATAAGAAAGGGAAAACTCATTCCGCTAAAGAAGGTGGTTGATGATTCGCTGCCCTCGGTTAAATCGATCCAGCACGTCGTGGTGCTCAGGCGCGCAGGGAACCAGGTCAGCATGGGGCCAAAGGACATCTGGTGGGATGAGGCAATGGAAGGGGCAAAGTCATATTGCCCGCCAGAACCCCTGGACAGCACTCACCCACTGTACATCCTCTACACTTCCGGGACCACGGGCAAACCAAAGGGAGTTGTGCATGGGACGGGAGGGTACCTGACTCACCTGTACGCAACAGCGAGGTGGGTGTTCGACTTTCGGAAGGAAGACATTTTCTTCTGCACCGCCGACATCGGGTGGGTCACCGGTCACAGCTACATCGTTTACGCGCCGCTCATGCACGGCATAACAGAAATAATGTACGAAGGGGCTCCTGACTTTCCGAAACCAGACAGATACTGGGCCATAGTGGAAAAGCATCGCGCCACTATCCTCTACACGACTCCCACTGCACTTAGGATGTACATGAAATACGGAGACGAAATCCCTAAGGCATTTGATCTTTCCTCACTGAGACTCCTTGGCACGGTCGGCGAGCCTATCAATCCCGAAGTGTGGATGTGGTACTTTAGGGCAATAGGCAAGGAGAGCTGCCCGATAGTGGATACCTGGTGGCAGACCGAAACAGGCGGAATCATGCTGGGCATGTGCACAGGAATAGAGACTATCCCGATGAAGCCCGGATCCACAACGTTTCCGGTGCCCGGAATTGACGCCTCGGTTGTCGACGAAAAGGGGGAGCCCGCTGCCCGGGGAACTAAAGGATATGTGGTGATACGCAGACCATGGCCCGGGATGCTCATGACGCTCTGGGGCGGCGACGAGATATACAAAAAGACTTACTGGAACCGGTTTCCCGGCGTTTATTACCCAGGCGACTATGCACTTGTAGACCATGATGGCTATCTGTGGCTCCTTGGGCGTGCCGACGACGTTCTCAAAGTAGCCGGCCACCGCTTGGGCACGATGGAGCTGGAGAGCGCCTTTGTTTCGCACGGAACTATTGCAGAGGCGGCGGTTACGAGCAAGCCCGATGCCGTAAAGGGTGAATCGATCATCGCGTTTCTTGTCCCGAAGGAAGGCGTTGCCAAGTCAGAAGAGCTGCGCAGGAACATACTAGCCCATATCAGAAGCACCATGGGCGCCTTCGCGGTTCCGGAAGGGGTGTATTTTGTGAGCATGCTCCCCAAAACCAGGAGCGGCAAGATAATGCGAAGGCTGCTCAAATCGGTAGCATCCGGGGACGCGATTGGGGATGTCACCACTCTTGAGGAGGGGGCAGCGATCGATGAAGTCCGTCAGGCGTACACGGAT
>JBOGQL010000162.1:0-4181 GCA_050748985.1 Nitrososphaera sp.
CATCAGGACTGTGAGCGCTGACCTTAGCTTCCTCGCCCGAAGGGCATCAAATGAAAGCGCAAAAATCTGCACGACATTCATTTGCGATCTTCGTGCCTCTTCTCCAGGCGCTGGTGGCTATCCAGAAGAGATTCGATGTCATCCTGCTTTTTTTCTGTTATCGTACGCCTGAGTGCATTCTTTTTCTTCCTTCTGACAAGAACCGCAGCAGCTATTGCTGCAGCGACTGCCGCGCCGATCCCTGCCGGTATGCCCATGCTTATTTCGAATGCGCCCGGTTCTTCGGCCGGCTGCTCCGGGACGAAAGATACTTCGGAGCTGATGTCAATGGTGTGAAGCAGACGCAGGTTGTCCTTGTATGAAACCTTCAGTAACACCGGGTACTTGCCCGCGCCGGCGCTTCCAACGTCAACCGGTATGCTGAATGGAAGGGGCGAGTTCTCCTCCAGGTCGCCTATGTACTGCGACGGCGGCAGGCTCGACACTAGGCCGTCTGCGCTGACAACCTCGATTGTGGTAAAGAGCGCCGCCGTGTTCCCCTCGTTCAGCAGGCTTCCAACAATGTTGGGCGTGCCGCCAATGTAGGTTGATTCAATGTCATAGGCCTTTATGCTGATCTCCCCTGCGACGTATGTTCCCAGTGTAAACCCTTCAATATCTGACTGTCCGTTCGACGAGTACTCGACCGTTACATCAAATGAAGCGGGGTTTCCGATCAACGCACTTGCTGCAAAGACTTTTGTTGCTAGAATTTGCTGCGAGCCTTCTTCAATTCTCTGAATACTCCATTTTGAATCCCCAAGGATCTTTAGAGATTCTGCAGGAGATTCCATGGTTACGACGACATTGGTTATGGGGGATGTCCCTTTGTTTGCTACAATAAACGCAAAATCTTCAATCTTGCCGGCGGCAATCTGGCTGCTAATCTCATTCTCATCGTTGGCCGAAGCTCTACTCACGGCCAAGATGGGCTCGCCTGTTATCCTGAAGGGGACGCTGATCTCTGCGCTTCTTGGTGTGCCCGTTTCAAAGTACCTTGAATAATCCACCCGCAATTGCGCAGAATATTCCCCGACAGCTGCGGTGTCCAATACGTCTACATCAAAGAACAGTGTAAACGGGTTCCCAACTCTTGCAATCTGGTTGAAAGTAGCGACCGCAGGGCTCCCCGATGCCTTGCCGGTTGCTTCGAAGTCTTCCGGAAGCGAGAGAAAGCCTGTGATTCCCGCAATGTCTGACGGACCTCTGTTTATCAGGACGACAGCAAGAGTGGAGGCGCCATTGCCCGGACCGACATCTTCTTCGGCGCCGGTCTGGTTGAAGCTGAAACCGGATGTCCAGTATGAATCGAGATATGCCGGCCCGCTCTGGCTGGCCTCAATGATTTCGTCCTTGGTTGGACCTCGCTCCTGAGCATAAGCGCTAGCAGGGATCACGAGCAGGCCTGCGAGCAGCACGAAAATTAGTGTTCCACGTTTCACCAGCGGAATACAACCTCCTTTTCCACCATGCCGTCGCGGATGAAGATCGCCCTGTCGGTGGCCTGTGCAAGCTCGGAGTTGTGCGTCACCATTATGATTGTCCGCCTGAACTTGCTCGAAAGCATCTTGAGCAGGTCAAACACCTCCTGGCCGGTCTTTGTGTCAAGATTTCCCGTAGGCTCGTCTGCTAGAATTATGGCGGGGTCGTTCATCAGCGCCCTTGCAATCGCGACCCTCTGCTGCTGACCCCCGCTCAGATTCGACGGCTTCTCGTTGGCCTTGTCGCCTATTCCTAGAACTTCGAGGATCTTGCTACCCCTTCTCTCCCTTTGCTCACCATTCATCCCAGAGACTATCGACGGAAGTGTCACGTTCTTCATGACGGTCGTCCTGTTTATCAGGTTGTACGATTGAAAAATAAATCCTATCAGGTAATTCCTCATGGTTGCAAGCTCGGAATCGCTCATCGAGAAGACATCGACGCCCCGAATCGAGACGCTTCCGGAGGTGGGCCTGTCAAGGGCTCCAATTATGTTCAAAAGGGTGGATTTGCCGCTGCCAGAAGGGCCGACGATCGAAACAAATTCCCCTTTTCTAACAGTGAGGTTTATTCCGCGCAGCGCTGCAACAGTGCCGGCTGCCGACTCGAATACCTTGACGAGGTTTTCGACCTTCAATACAACTGAGTCGTCCCTTTCAAGCCGATCCCGACTGTCCAACGCACCAGTCTCTCTGCCTTTCAAATATTTATAGAAATTGATGTCGGTCTAATAAACATAACTGACTGGTCAGTCAGTTTTATCTTACCACCGCGCAGGTAAAAATAAATACTCATCTCTTACGTCACACGCTAATCATGCCTGTTGATCCTGTGTGCGGGATTGAAATGGATCAGGAACTTGCCGTGACCCACGATCACCGGGGCAGGACATACTACTTTTGCTGCGAAGGTTGCAAGAGGATCTTTGTGAAAAAGCCTGGCAAGTATTCAAAGTAACCTTACCGGCGTGACGGGAAACGCTCCGCACGTTCTGCAATACCTACCGGCATACTCCATGCAGGCCCCGCAATCCGGGCAGCGCAGTTCGCACACTTGATCCTTTGGCGGGGAGTTGTGGCTTCGGAATAGCGTGTAATAATGCAGATGCTCCTTGCTCTTCAATTTGACGCCCTCTTCCTGCGCCCTTTTCGCTCTGCTTGCAAAAGCCGGATCGTCTATAAGCCGATCAAGATAATAATGGAAGTTGTCAGTCGCGGCTCCCTGTTCCTGAGCGAGCTTTGGCCTCCATGCGATCATGGCACCAAGCTCTGGCTCGTAGCACTCCCTCAGAACGAACTTGCCCCATTTCAAGCCGGCGCGCTCGCCTGCTTTCTTGTCTATCGCAAGCGACTTTGCGAACGTGGCAAACTCGTCATCGAGAAACGGAGATCTGACATCAATACCCATATGCTCGCCCAATTTCATAGATGAAAAGTGCATGACCTCCCAGAGCCTGCGCAATTCCAAATCCAGTTTTTCTGGATCTGAGAAGTACCGCGAAAGGTAATTGTACCCGGCAAAAAGCTCGTCGCCGCCGTCGCCTGTCATGACCGAGGAATAGCCGTCATTTTTCGCCTGCTGCATTCCGGCTAGCGCTACTGATGAGTTGCGGATTTCTGTAGGATCAAACGTCTTTAAGATTTGAACGACCTGCTCGACCAGCTCGAGCATTCTGGCGTCATCGAGAACGACTTCCACGTGGCTCTTGCAGTATTTTTTTGCGACCTGCGCTGCAAATGGGAGATCAGGAGCTGCTGTCCCATAGGCGGCAGTTATGCAGCATTTCGGGCGAAGGATGCATGCGAGGATGCTGCTGTCGAGCCCACCTGAAAGCAGGAGAGCTTCCGCACGGTTCCGCATCACGCTGGACGATAGCATCCGAATCAGCTCGCTGCACTCGCTCGGCGGCACAGTGAATCTGCCAACTCGGTAACTATTCTTCTTTGCCGTCCTCTGGAGGAGCCTCGCAAAATTCCGTGAGGACTCCGTTAAGCGACTTGGGGTGGATGAAAGTGATCCTGCGGCCGTACGATCCGGTACGCAATCCGCCGAGCATTCTCATGCCATTTGACGAAGCCCTTGCAACATCTTTTTCGATATCGTCCGCGGTGATCGCGATGTGATGGATCCCTTCGCCTCGGTCTTTGAGAAAGCTGGATATGGGGCTATCAGGGGCAGTCGGTTCCATGAGCTCTAGCCTAGTGTCTTCGAGCATCAGCATTGCAACCTTGACCTTTTCGCTAGGGACGTCCTCTATTTCCACTTCGTCGATGTTCAGAATCTTTTGGTAATTCTTGAGCGCCTCCTGCACATTGTTAACCGCTATGGCGATGTGGTCTACCCTCATTGCGTATTGTATTGGAACATTGTCAGTTTATTTAATTTAGTGTTCATGACTCGAACGTATTTCAGATCGGATGTCATCCTCACCAAAACGGCTGAATCACGATCATTTTTCTGCCCAACTTTTCACAGTTGACGTGAATGCCGCGGCCGATGACCCCCTCCCCCAAGGGTGCTGGCGTGGTTATATGCCGGGGGCAGTTCAATGTAATCGCCTGCGGGGCTGCCAATGCTCTCTCCCCCAGCTTGCTCTGCAGGCGCTTCCCCCTACGCATCGTCCATCAACAGCGCGTGCTGTCCCCTGCAAATCCTTTTGA
>JBOGQL010000163.1:0-2344 GCA_050748985.1 Nitrososphaera sp.
GATCCACGCCATCGTGGACTCGATCTATCTCCAGAAGCCGGGCCTTTCGGTCGCAGAGCTCGAGACGCTCTGCCGCGAGATCGAGGAGGCGACAAAGATCCCCCTCGCCGTGGAGGGGATCTACCGGTGGATCGTCTTTTGCCCGTCGCGCGAGGCGCCGGCCCTCACGGTGCCGAACCGCTTCTACGGCGTCTTTCAGCATGGCGAGCAGAAAGTCCGCGGTCTCGAGCTCAGACGGCACGACACCGCCCCCCTGATCGCGACGGCTCAGCAGGAGATGCTCGACTGCCTGGCCCGGGCCGAGAGCACCGTTGAATTTATGGCCCGGGTCCCGGAGGCGCTCGAGATCCTGAGGCGGCATGTCGAGGCGATCCGGGGTGGGCGAGTCCCGCTGGAAGACCTCGTCATTACCCGGACCCTCTCCAAGGAGCCGATGCAGTACGTCCGGGAGGACGCGGGTGCGATCGCCGCCAAGACATTGGCCCGGGCCGGAGTCGAGCTCCACCCGGGGCAGCAGATCGACTATATCATCCTCGATCGAAAGGCCAAAGTGAAGGGGGACCGGGCGCGGCCTGCGGTCCTGCTGACAGGGGACGAGAGCTATGATACAAAGACCTACGAGGAGCTGCTCGTGCGGGCCGCCGAGACCCTCCTCGCCCCCGTCGGCTGGCCCGCCGGCCGGCTCCAGTCCTGGCTCGCGACCCCGTAAGCTTCCTAGTCCCTCTCCTCTTGCCGATCGCTGGTGCGCGAATTGCACTCCTAGCCAAACGCACGACGAGCTTGGCACACACCCTCTCTATCCCAGCGAAGGGCAGTCGGAGTCAGTTTCCCAGACATCCGATGGGGGAAAACCTCAGACATGGCTCACCGTCGAAATCATGAGAGGAATACAAAAGCCTGGATCACACCTGGAAGCTTGCTCTTCGTCTGTATCACCTCTCTCTTTTTGAGCGGAACCGCTTTATCCCAAGATTGGCCTATGGGGACGTTCTACTATGACATTACTCGCGGCAACGACCAAATAGGAATACAAAAGATTGTATCTAAACGACAGGGCGAAGACGTCGTCGTGGAAACTGAGGAATGGGTGGATGACACCGGGTACTGCCGTGCCTCAAAACGAAGGGAGCTGTGGCGCCACGGAACGCTGACAGCCTTCGATTCTTCTACCGCGGGCTCGTGTTCCATTTTTGTACGAATGGCGCGACCGAGTGTGTGTCCATGGGATGAATTCGGCGACCCGATCACGGTCTCGCTTGTTCGGAAAGATAAGGCGCTCTTCAAAACATTTGGCTCAGAGAAGAGTCAGCAAATTTCCGCAGAGGCCGTCCCAACGAACTTCTTGAACCCAGCATTTCGAGGGTCGGACCATATCGTACAGGTCATCAGCCCGATTACAGGAGACCTTAAATCGATGACCATCTCCAATAAGGGAGTGGAAAATTTATCGATCGGAAACAAATCCGAAAAGGCGGAACGGTATCTTGTACAGGATCAAGATGGTCACAATCGAGAGCTCTGGTACGACTCGCGGGGAGTATGGATTCAGATGGTTCTTCACGGCGACGCTGTGACATTCGCAGCCGCCAACCCCGCAAAGATGGACTCTGAGTTACCGTCGTTCGTCAGGAGATCGAATTGTCTGAGAAAATTACCGAATCATACGCATTGACATCATCTTCGACCCCCCTCCAATCCTGCCTTGACATCTAAGCCGCCTTGGCCTGTTACGATATGTTGAAATGGGGCCTCATCCTCGACCGGAAGGCCAAGGTGAAGGGGGACCGGGCGCGGCCCGCGGTCCTGCTGACAGGGGACGAGAGCTATGATACAAAGACCTACGAGGAGCTGCTCCTGCGGGCGGCCGAAACCCTCCTCGGCCCGGTCGGCTGGCCCGCCACCCGGCTCCAGCCCTAGCTCGTGAGCCGTTGAGCCCCTTGAACCCCAGTCGCTAGGAATGCCGAAGGCCGGCAATGCCTCGAAGAGTCACAGCGATATTTAACAAGGAATATCTGACGACCTTTGGTCCGGCGCTGCTCATCACGATCATCGGCTTCTGGGCAGCGTATCAATTCGTCAGGCCGGCCCCACCCGATAAGATTGTCATGGGCACGGGGAGGGAGGAGGGCGCCTATTACAAACTCGCCCAGCGGTATCGCGATATTCTGGCTCGTGATCACATGACACTTGAGATACGCACCTCGGCTGGTTCCGGCGAGAACATCCAACGGTTGCAAGCGAAGGAGGGTGGCGTAGACATTGCTTTTGTTCAGGGTGGTACGGATGGATCAAGAGGCCCTCACACTCTGATGTCACTGGGCAGTGTCTACTACGAGCCGGTATG
>JBOGQL010000164.1:0-2044 GCA_050748985.1 Nitrososphaera sp.
CCTTGACAATCAAGACAGTTGCTCATGCCTGACCCCGGCCCTAGGAGGGTATCACACGAAGCAGAGGGGTGAGGGCTTCGTCGAAGAGACGGCGCCCGAACTGTACCGCCGCCGAATGCCCAAGACGCATCCGAACAAGGGTAATCGTCTCGTGGACCACAAGGTTGCTTGTGATCAGAACGCTGGTGTTGGTCTCAAGAAATCTTTTGGCTGAGGAGTGGAACCGGTCACTTCGGTCAGCCAGCGCGTAAAAGGCTGAGGTGTCGACGAAAATGGACGCTTGAAGCAGGCGGGAGGCGGGTCTCAAGGTTTCTCGTATAGGTACGTGTCGTGCTCCTGGCTTGTGTCGGAGAACCCGCTCGCACCGATGCCAGCCAGGGCGAGAAATATCCGTTTCTGCTTGGCGACCCACTGAGACAAGCGGGTAGATCGTCGGCTCTCGCCCTCCCGACGGCTGGTTTTCCGAATGCCTTTCCGTTTGGGAAGTGTCATACGGCTTTCTTCAGTCCCTGCTAGGCATTGACTGTGCCACTAAACGTGCACCAAGTCAACAAGCCCGCAGCGTCCGACGCTCTTCTCCGACGCCATCAGCCATTAGCCATACGCTCTTATTTATCTGCCATCAGCCATCAGTTCTTAGTCTGGCCATAAGCTATACGCCATACGCTATCAGCTCTTTCTTACAAGCTATCAGCCATAAGCTCTTGCTGGGTGCGGTTCGCTGTTCGCAATCGGCACCTGCCCGGCGCGATCACGTACTGCCGATCATCGCGATCGCCCACACGATGAACGTGATGGCCATGGCCGCCGCCGCGATCAGGAGCATGACCGTGAGGGGATCAACCACCCGCTCGGGACACCCGGTCGGGCTGGTGAAGGGGAGCGTGCCGTTGGCACGGCCACGCCTGAGCTGACTGGCAATCTCCTCTCCCAGGAGATCCGTTTCGGCCAGCTGCTGGGCGGCTCTCATCGCTTCCTGCCAGGCTGCTTCCACCAGCGCCGGCGACACGCAGGTGTCCGCAGCGGGAAGATGCGGGGGGCTCCAGACTGGCCCCATCCGGGCCATGGCGTCGGGCACCACGGCGACGGCCAGCAGGAGATGGACGAAGCTGACGGTGATGACCAGGCTGAGCGTTCGACAGACGAGGTGTCCGGGCCGGCTCACGGGGATACATTATTTCTGAATCCGTCACGGTTGTCCAGAGCCATGCATGAGAAAAAGGTCCCTTGTATCTTCGGCCAAGAGGCAGAATGATACGGCTCATCGTCCGCGAGAGCGGTTCCTGCGGACCACCCTCCAGTTCCCCAAGCGCCGGATGATCAGGTGCCCTTGGCCATGACTTTGCCCCGGCGGCAGGGCCTTCTCCACGATGACCCGATACACCCCGCCCTACCTTGCAACGCGTCCAGGATATCCTTCAAGCGATTGTCTACGTCATGGAGTCCCACTTCAGAACCCTTCATGTACAGGCGGATCTCTACTTCAAACCGATCGGTTGGCTGATATCTAACCGGCGACTTGCGTTGCCCCGCTGAGATGGTCTTGTGAAGCTGCCGGCGCCACGCATTTTTCGGCGCACGATAGCGCGGAATGCGAATGGTCAGTTTCAGCGGACGTTTGGGCAATGGTCAACCAGGCATCAACGCGACGCGAAGAGTCATCGAAGCGGACTTCTCCCCCGCGCAGCCTGGCGACGGTACGCTGTTCGCAAGTGGCAAAATCAAGACGTGGGGCTGGCCTGTGGCTTTCGGTCTGATCCTCAATGAAATTCGACTCTGACCACAATTTCCGGGGGAGGAGGGACGCAGCACGGCCCCTTCGTTTTATGGCACGGAAAACTCCAGCGTCATGCCCTTCTTGAAGTGGAGGGCGCCGGTCTCATCATCCGGGAAGAAGCAGATGAGCCCGTAGCGCCCCGGGGCGAACTCTCCGGTGAAAAACCCGTGCGCGTTCGGCTCCAAGCCCACGATGCCGCCAATCGGCTGCCCGGGCGGCGGACCCTTCGCGCCCGGCTCGAAGGCAGCGGCAAATTTCTTGATGGAG
>JBOGQL010000165.1:0-1572 GCA_050748985.1 Nitrososphaera sp.
ACAGGTGGGTCCATCGGTTCTCGCTGCTCACTGCGGGGGCGACTTTTGTCCTGGTCGTTGCCGGCGGCCTGGTCACCAGCACGGGCTCAGGCCTTGCGGTCCCCGATTGGCCGACGACGTTCGGGCACAACATGTTTCTGTATCCCTGGTCGAAAATGGTCGGCGGGATCTTGATCGAGCACGGACATCGGCTGATTGGCGCAGGCGTCGGACTCCTGACGCTGGTCTTGGCCCTGTGGCTGTGGGTGGCGGAGCGGCGGGCATCACTGCGCTGGCTGGGGGCGGCGGCGCTCGCACTCGTCATCGTCCAGGGGATCCTCGGGGGTCTCCGAGTGATGTGGCTTGACCGCACCCTCGCCGTCGTCCATGCCGCCCTCGCCCAGGTCTTCTTCGCGCTGATGGCGGGTGTGGCATTCTTTACATCCCGGGAGGGGAGTGAAGCCTCGCGGAAGATCGCGGGAGCGGATGCTGGTCGCCTGCGCACCCTTGCGCTCCTGACGACAAGTGTCATCTATCTGCAGATGATTTTCGGAGCCGTGCTGCGGCACACGGGCACGGGCATTGGTGTCCATCTCGTATGTGGGGCCGTCGTGGCGATCCAGGTTCTCTGTCTTGCCGTCTTGATTCTCACAGGATACCCCCACGAGCCGAGACTGGTGCGCTCCGTTGCACTGCTGAGCGCATTGCTGGTTCTGCAGCTCCTCGTTGGCGTCGCAGCATACCTCGAGAAATTTGCCTCCCTAGGGGTGGGACTGTCGTTTTACGATCTGGTAGCGTTAACCACGACGCACGTGGCCATCGGGGCACTCATGTTGGCCACCGGTCTCGTGTTGACCCTGCGCGCCTACCGCTTGGTGGCGCCGGGTGTGCCCGCCGTCGGTGGGGAATTCATCCCCTCCCGTTCGACAGCGGGGTCGGAAGCCTGAGGGCGATAACGAACAGTTGGACATCGAGGGGGCATCCGTGCAGAGGTATCTTGCAGACTTCTTTGCCCTGACCAGGCCCCGCGTGGTGCTCATGGTCATGATCACAACCCTCGTCGGGTTCTATCTGGCTTCGGTGGGAACGCCGGACTATGTCCGGCTGACCCAGACCCTCGTAGGTCTTGGCTTCGCCGCTGGGGGGACGCTGGCGTTGAATCAGTACCTCGAGCGGGATGTGGATGCACGGATGCAGCGCACGCGACTGCGGCCGTTACCCGACGGACGGCTGCAGCCGTCCGAGGCGCTCATCTTTGGCGTGGCAATCACCGGAGCGGGCCTCCTCCATCTGGCGCTCTTTGTGAACAGCCTGAGTGCGTTCGTCACGGCCATCAGCGTTGGGAGTTATCTGTTTCTCTACACCCCCCTAAAGCGTAAGACTTCGCTCTGCAGCATCGTGGGGGCCGTGCCTGGCGCGCTGCCGCCGGTCATTGGGTGGGCTGCAGCCCGGGGCGAGCTGGGGGTTGAGGCCTGGGTCCTCTTTGCCATTCTGTTCCTCTGGCAGATTCCTCATTCCCTCGCCATTGCCCGGCTCTATCGGGACGACTACGCGCGGGCCGGCATCCGGCTCCTCCCGGTCATCGAGCCCGAT
>JBOGQL010000166.1:0-6952 GCA_050748985.1 Nitrososphaera sp.
GTCTTATAGCGCATTGGTTGGAGAAAAGATTTGCTGTCGTCAGTCTCGCCAGCCTGGCAACACGGAAAGAAATGAACACGGGTTCGTTATGTTCACTGGTCTATTGTTTGGCTCGCGCTGGAAAGCATTAGCCATATATGCGCGAATCGAAATCAGATCTTCCACTCACTTGCTCACTACCTCCCAGTTTCGCTTGGGGAAGGATGCATTTTCTCCCAGCGGAGACCAGCCTGAAGCGATCGAGCATCTCGCAAACGGCGCTCGAAGGCAGGGTCGGCAAACTCTCCTTGGAGTAACAGGAAGCGGCAAGACGTATACGATAGCCAACGTGATCGCAAGGACGAACAAGAATACTCTTGTCATTTCCCACAACAAGACACTTGCAGCCCAGCTGTACGCCGAGTTCAAGGAATTCTTTCCCGAAAATAACGTTGGATACTTTGTGAGCTTTTACGACTACTACCAGCCAGAAAGCTACATTCCCCAGACGGACACCTACATCGAAAAGGACACCGAGGTCAACGAGAGGATAGAGAAAATGCGGCTCGAGGCTACAGCGATGCTGATGTCCGGCGAGCCTACCATCATAGTTTCGACGGTGTCCTGCATCTATTCGCTTGGCTCGCCGCAGGAATGGGAAGACAGTTCAATCCCGATAACAAAGGGGATGTCAATTGATCGCAAGGTCCTGATCCACAACCTGATACAAGCTCGCTATGAGCGAAATGACCTGTCACTTGTGCCTGGAAACTTTCGAGTGAAGGGTGACACAATAGACATCATACCGGGGTACTCTGACGACGTCATCAGGATTTCGATGTTCGGCGACGAAATCGAGCGGATAAGTATCCACGATCATGTTACCATGAAAAAGGTGCGTGCCGTCAATTCTGTCAGGATATTCCCGGCAAAGCACTACATCACTGACGAGGATTCGCGCAACGGGGCACTGGCGTCGATCAGGCGCGAGCTTGAAGACTGGCTTCCGAGCTTGCCTTCGGAGCTTGAAAGGCAGAGGCTTGCCTCCCGCACAAAATACGATCTGGAGATGATTGAAGAACTCGGCTACTGCTCCGGAATCGAAAATTACTCCCGCCATCTGGACGGCAGGGCACCGGGTCAGCCTCCATACTGCCTGCTTGACTTTTTTGGCAAGGACTTTTTGCTCGTAATCGACGAGTCGCACGTTACGCTTCCTCAGCTTCACGGCATGTACAACGGGGACTATACCCGCAAGAAGATGCTCGTTGACTATGGATTTCGCCTTCCAAGCGCCTACGATAACCGGCCCCTGCGCTATGAAGAGTTTGAAAAATACCTCCGCAATGTGATCTTTGTCTCTGCCACGCCCAGCGCGTTCGAGCTACGGACAAGCTGGCAGGTGGTGGAGCAGCTCGTCAGGCCAACCGGGCTGGTTGACCCGATGGTGGAGGTCCGGCCCACCAAAGATCAAATGGAGGATCTAATTATGGAAATAAAGAACAGGGCCGTGACCAATCAGCGAACGCTGGTAACCACGTTGACGAAGCGGATGGCAGAGGACCTGGCCGAGTACCTGGCCAGGAGCGGAGTGCGCGTGCGCTACCTCCATTCCGAAATCGAGGGGCTTGAACGCACTGAATTGATTCGGCAGCTGCGACTGGGAGAATTCGACGCGCTTGTGGGGATCAACCTGCTGAGAGAAGGTCTTGACATTCCAGAAGTGTCCCTTGTTGCGATCCTGGACGCAGACAAGGAAGGCTTTTTGCGCAATGCCACCAGTCTGATACAGACATTCGGAAGGGCCGCCCGCAACGTAGACGGCAAGGTGATCCTGTATTCCGATAACGTCACCAAGTCCATGAGGCAGGCAATGGACGAAACAGAGCGCCGGCGGAAAAAGCAGATCGAATTCAACAAGGTTCACGGGATTACCCCTAGATCTATAGTTAAGGCGATACCGGAGGCTGTTAAAGAGATCGCAGAAGGGGTCGCTGTGGAAACAAAGTCGATGACTCGCCAGGATCTGTTGAAGCTCGCCATAGAAACAGAGGCTACGATGAAAAAGTTCGCAGAAGAGCTGGAGTTCGAAAAGGCAATAATGTTCAGAGAAAAGCTGGCAAAGATAAGAAAGGCCCTTGGCGAGCCGGCATATTCGGAGGTGTCATGATGCACGACAAGATAATCATCCGGGGTGCGAGGCAGCACAACCTGAAGAGCGTCAATGTCGAGATCCCAAAGAACAAGCTCGTAGTGATTACCGGCATCTCTGGATCGGGCAAGTCTACCCTTGCATTTGACACGATATACGCAGAAGGGCAGCGGCGGTACGTGGAATCTCTTTCTGCTTACGCAAGGCAGTTCCTTGAGCTGATGGACAAGCCTGACGTCGATTCGATAGACGGGCTCTCTCCGGCGATATCGATTCAGCAAAAGACGACTAGCAAGAACCCGCGCTCGACCGTAGGGACAGTCACGGAGATTTACGACTACCTCCGGCTTCTTTTCGCGAGGATAGGGATTCCTCATTGTCCGCGCTGTGGCAGAAAAATTGCGAGCCAGTCGGTCGATTCCATTGCAGAGTCTGTCATGAAGACACTTGAGGGTAGAAACGTCATGATCCTCGCGCCGGTGGTTCAGGCAAAGAAGGGAACTTATGAAAAGTTGTTTGACCAGCTCAAGCAGGACGGCTTTTCCCGGATTAGGCTTGACGGCGACCTGGCCGACCTCGAAGATGACCAAGAAAAACGGGAGTACCCGAGGCTCGACAAGCAGAAAAAGCACACAATAGAGGCCGTCGTGGACAGGCTCAGACCTTCACCGGAAGGAAAAAGCCGGCTATTCGACTCTATACAGTCTGCGCTCAAGGTAGGAAACGGAACCATTGTCATCTCTGCCGACGGCAAGGACTCGTTGTATTCTCAGAGGAATTCCTGCCCGCACTGCAACATATCCTTGGGAGACCTAGAGCCACGCACTTTCTCGTTCAATTCCCCGTTCGGCGCTTGCAGAGAGTGCAATGGTCTGGGAATAAGAATAGAGTTCGACCCCGACCTGATAATTCCAGACAAGTCAAAGAGTATTCTTGACGGCGCAATAGTACCATGGACCGGTCACTTCGCCACTTTCAGGTCGGCCATGCTTCGCGACGTGGGCAGGAGATTTGGTTTTGACCTTGCGACGCCCATTGGGAGGATGAAGCACGACCAGCTGAATGTGATTCTCTACGGCACCCACGAGAGCATCCACTACAAGTATGAATCCAGATATTCCGATAGCAGGTGGGAATATCGCGGAACCTTTGAGGGAGTAATCCCCAACCTTGAGCGAATTTACAAGGAAACCGAATCAGAGTCAAAGCGCGAAGACCTAATGCGGTTCATGCGTGAGCTTCCATGCGAATCCTGCAAAGGTAGACGTCTGCGCGACGAGGCGCTCGCGGTCAAGGTTCAGAACAAGTCGATAATGGAAGTATGCGACCTGTCAATCGACGAATGCTACAATTTCTTCCAGACGCTGGCACTTACCGATACCGAGCGGCACATCGCCAAGATAATTCTGAAGGAAATAGTGTCGAGGCTTGAATTCTTGCGCAACGTTGGACTCAATTACCTGACATTGAACAGGATGACCGCGACGCTCTCCGGGGGCGAGTCTCAGAGGATCAGGCTTGCGACCCAGATAGGATCCAATCTGACAGGGGTCCTGTACATCCTTGACGAACCCACTATTGGACTTCATCAGAGGGACAACGCCAGGCTGATTGCCACTCTGAAAAAGCTTCGCGATCTGGACAACACCCTGATCGTGGTCGAGCACGACGAGGAGGTCATACGCAGCTCGGACTGGATCATCGACATCGGTCCTGGAGCCGGCATCCACGGTGGAGACATTGTCGCAGCAGGAGAGCTGCAAAATATTCTCGACAACCCGCGTTCGATCACGGGAGCGTTTCTGCGGGGGGAAAAGGTAGTCGCGCACCAGCACGACAGGCGCAAGGCGGGTGGCTGGATTACGGTGCACGGAGCCAGCGAAAACAACCTCAAATCGATTGACGTACGCTTTCCGCTCGGCTGCATGACGGTAGTGACCGGAGTCTCCGGCTCTGGCAAGTCGACTCTGGTAAATGACATACTGTTCAGGGCACTTGCTGAGCTACTGTATGGCTCCAAGGAAAGGCCAGGCAAGCACGACAGGATATCCGGCCTTGACAAGATCGACAAGGTGATAGGAATAGATCAGTCGCCCATCGGCCGAACGCCGCGCTCTAATGGTGCGACTTATGTCAACGCCTTTACCCCCATAAGGGAGCTGTTTGCAAGGACGCCACAGGCAAGGGAAATGGGGTACAGGCCGGGGAGGTTCTCGTTTAACGTTCCAGAGGGAAGGTGCGAGACATGTGAAGGAGCTGGCGTCAAGAAAATAGAGATGCAGTTCCTCCCGGACGTTTATGTTACGTGCGACGAATGCAAGGGGAGACGCTACAATTCTGAAACTCTGGCGATCAAGTACAAGGGAAAGACTGTCTCTGAAGTCCTAGACATGACCGTGGAGGAGGCATTGGGATTCTTTTCCAATATATCTGCAATCACACGCAAGTTGCAAACACTGAGCGACGTGGGCCTTGGTTACCTCCGCCTTGGCCAGCCAGCCACAACTTTGTCTGGAGGCGAGGCCCAGAGGATCAAGCTCGCTGCAGAGTTGTCCAGAAGGGACACGGGCAGAACGGTCTACATCCTTGACGAGCCCACTACTGGCCTACACTTCGCAGACGTCAGCAAGCTGCTCAACGTGTTAAAGAGACTCGTCGATCTCGGAAATAGCATCATAGTGATAGAGCACAACCTTGACGTCATCGCTTCTGCAGACTGGCTGGTCGATTTAGGTCCAGAAGGTGGAGAGGCCGGTGGCCGAATAGTTGCAGAGGGCACTCCGGAAGAGGTTGCGGAAAATCCGGGCAGCTACACCGGCAAGTACCTCAAGCCAAAGCTCAGAGTAGATCAGAAGATCCTAGAAAGGAGCAAGGCAAGACAGTGACTGCAATCGCGCTGGTCAAGGATAGGAGAATTCCGGAACAACCAGGAGTCTACCTGATGAAAGATAGTGATGGCAAGATAATATACATCGGCAAGGCAAGGAACCTGCGCAAGCGAGTCGCATCTTATTTTGTGAAGCGCGACCCGCAGCTAGAATGGAAAACGAGCAGGCTTGTGAGCAGGATAGCAGACATTGACTTCGTCCTCACTGACAACGAGATTGAAGCGTTCCTTCTCGAGTCAAACCTGATCAAGCGGTACCGCCCTACCTTCAATATCGAGCTGAAGGACCAGCAGCGCTACAGCTACCTGAAGATGACGGACGAGCCCTTCCCTCGCCTGATGGTGGCGCGGCGCAACAGGGCCGGCGAATTCATTGGACCCAGGGGCAGGGTATACGGTCCCTTTGTGCGTGGGAGCTCCAAATACCTGACCATCGGGCTTTTGAGGAAGCTGTTCAAGATAAGGATATGCACCAGGCTGCCGAAAGCTCCGTGCCTCCAGTATTTCATCAAGAACTGCGACGCCCCATGCATCAATAACGTTACTCAAGCAAAATACATGGAAAACGTACTGGCACTGCAGGAAATATTGGAAGGTAAGAGCAGCATCGACAGCTTTGCCAACGAAATGGAGGCAGAAATGAAGGGGGCATCGGACGTTGGCGACTATGAGAGAGCTAGGGATATCCGCGATACGCTCTTCCGGCTGAACAATCTTCGCGTTAGGCAAAAGATGGAAAAGGCCGTAGACAGGAATCCTGACGAAGAGTACGTCGGGATTTTGAAGCACTACGCAAAGGGGGTCGCCCACGTCATGACTTTTCGCCGTACACGCGGGGTAATAAGCGACAGGAAAAAGTTCCAGTTCGATCTGGTAGGTGACAATTCACTCTCCTCGTTTTTGCTCCAGTACTACTCCTCAGTGCCAGTTATCCCAAGAATCGTCTACGTAAACGAGGAGCCTGATGACTGCAAGATACTGGAAATGTCGCTTGCGAAAATCGCCGGACACAAGGTCAGCATCGTGACGGTTGCTGACAGGAGTGCCGACGAGAAGCAGCAGCTGATGGATTTGATTGCCCGCAACCTCGTTACGTACGTCGAAAGGGGTTACGACCCCGCGGTGGTCGAACTGAAGAACATTCTCGGGCTTGACTTGATGCCTGAAATCATTGATTGCTTTGACGTGTCAAATTTGCGAACATCGATTTCTGTCGGCGCGTGCTGCAGATTTGTTGACGGCAGGCCGGAAAAATCAGCGTACCGAAAGTTCAAGATAAAGTCGGTAACGGGGCAGAATGACTTTGCCATGATAGCAGAGCTTGTCCGCCGCAGATATTCATCCGACAAGCTCGGCAAGATTCCCGACTTGGTAGTCATAGACGGCGGACGTGGCCAGCTCGCAGCAGCTGTCGCTTCACTGCGCTCTCTTGGCATTTCCAGCGTGCCATGCATCGGCCTCGCAAAGGAGAACGAGGAGATCTATCGCATAGGCTATCAAGAGCCGCTCGTCCTGCCGAGAGGGAACCTCGGCTTAAAGATGCTCCAACACATAAGGGACGAGGCCCACAGGTTTGGGCTCGCGTATAACGTTAACCTTCGCAGGATGGACTGATCTATTCCACTTTTACGCTTTCACGCCGCTGGCTCCTCTTTATTTCCTGGTCTGTCAGCTCGATGTACTTCGATAAACCGGTATCGGCTGACTGGACAGCTATTTGGACCAATCTTGCGACAGAAACCGTCGCCAACATCGCCATGTCAAGTCCGGCCTTACCTATCACGAACGGAAATGCGAGCATCTCTGGCATGTATGGTAGCGTGGCTTTCTTTTCACTCATGAGATACAGTATCCACGAGCACGGTCTTAAACTTTAGTTCGGATCCAGAACAGGCTGAATTTTGCGAGACAGCGGTGATTAGCCATGCCTTGAG
>JBOGQL010000167.1:0-6101 GCA_050748985.1 Nitrososphaera sp.
TCAGAGTTGCTCAAGTACTTGCCGGGAAGGGGATTGCGGCTGAGAGTTTGACTGGCGGAATATCAGCGCTGTCTCAAGAGAAAGGCAAGCAAATTTCACAACTGGTACGATTGGCTACCGAATAGGCAATCAACACGATTTATCCGCCTGAGTTCTACAAATTCGTTGATTAACTAATCACCGAGTCCCTATTGATATGCAAACATGATCTTAGCTAAGCGCAAAATCACTGGTCTCGTACGCAGCGACTATAGAGTCAGCGAGCAAATCGCTGCAGGAACTAATGCCGTCTGCTAATGTGTATTACTAACTCCATCTTCTCTTTGAACGCCTTCTTGCAAAATGGGCAGCGGATGTATGATAACAACCCTCGCTTTCCCTGAATAGCAATACTACGGAAGATGGATGCGAGTGGACTCGCTTCTCTCTCCAACGGATCGCTGCTGCGACATCCAGCTATTAAGGAGCGTGGTAGCTATTTCTAGTACAATGCTCTGAAGCCCCAGTGATTGCATAAGATGAGAAGCTATTCTAGGCAGGTTTATAGCTCAGGATAGGCAAACAGTCGGCGGCGGAGTGTGACTAATGAAGATAAGTTATTGAAGGCTAGGGACTCTAGGAAGCGAGCGAGAAGGCGAAATAGGGCGCGATATCGGAAAGCTTCCCTCAGGGCACATACCTAGCGCTATGGCAGACCGCACAAACTCGATTACGCTTATACCGTAAATTGTAAAACCCGTATCAAATACTGCATATTTATTACGAGTGGGATACACTGGATGATTATAGTACTACCATGAAGGTCTATCGCGTTTCGGCTGTTACACTAAAAGTGAAGGACATGGAAAAATCATGTACTTTCTATTCGAAATTACCCGGCTTCCAGGTCGCATATGGTGGAAGAGCAACTGACTCGTTTACAACTTTTGAGGTTGGGGAGGGCAGCAAAATGTATATCAATCTAGAATTGACAAGATGCGTCGACAGCTCCTCTGATGCTGCCGATGGCACGACAAAACGGAAGGTGGGACCAATGGACTTTGGACGCATAATATTTCATTGTGAGGATGTGGACAGTCTTTATTTCTACATGAAAAATGACAATGCTATTTCAGAGGCTGTTACTATTGAAAATGAACCCTCGGATGCACCATGGGGCGAAAGGTTCTTCCACGTAAGGGAGCCGGATGGTTATCAGCTTTCATTTGCACAACCCCTGCCTTCAAGAGGGAAACAAAGAACATGAGGGATGACTACACCTGAACACCAGCATGATCAGAAATGCAATAGCGAAAAAAGAGCTAATCGAATTCACCTATCATGGCTACGTCAGGATAGCCGAGCCGCACGTTTACGGAATAAAGGGCGGAAAGCGACAGATTTTCGTGTATCAGATAGGAGGCTCGACTTCTTCCGGCAAAATACCGGACTGGCGTCGCATAAATCTGGATGAGATATCGGGCCTAAGAGTACTAAGAGGACAAACATATCCAGGACCTAGGGAAAACAGTCAATCGATTGTAGACAATGGTGATTGGGATACTATTATCGCCGCCGTAAAATAGCAAGATTTCGACCGGCTTCCAGTCACGCCATGTTTAATCCACATAGATTCACAAAGGCTTGGTTCAACCAGCCCCGTAGTACCATTTATTTACAAAAAGTCCGTGCGTCTTTAGGGTGAACCCTCAGCCTGGACGTGATATTTGATTATGTTTTGCCACAGTTCGTACAGCAGTATCAGCTCTGCCGTATGTCCCAGCGTTTCTTTCTTGATATTCCCTTACGAGAAGTCATGTGATGGCGAGTTTGATCACGCTGTCGGAGGTTTGTAGCCGGCTCCGGATGCCTTCTTCATAGCTTCCATAGACTCTCCAGCAGTTAGTAGTGGTGTCGTCTTGGTAGCCCTCAGCACGCCCCCAGCACCAAAGGCCATGGCAATAGCAACCGCGCTAACGTTATCAGGCATTGATGCGATGATCACGAAATCATATTCTCCGAACGAGAAATACGCATCTTTCAGAGTGCCGCCCAACCTCTCGATCGGGCCCTTGATTGCTTCAATTCTGTTTTGAGGCTTTTTCACTAAAGTAGCCAATCCTTGTGCTGTATATCCTCCCTGGATCATGTAATATGGCATGTCAAATCTTGGTGGAGACCCCGATATTTAAGCACGTATGACCTGGGGGTACTTGCGTAACCAATGAATCCGATCCTTTTCACTCCAATCTGATCGTGTTTCAGGTTCCTACTCGGTTTCACACAGGCATTCGCTTAGCAGGCCGATCAAATGGGCTATTCGATTCTGTTCTAATTTTGGAATCCCTTTTTAGTCGCGTTCACAAATCCTTCCAATTTTTTCAAGGTTTCTGGGTGCAGGTGATGCTCAATTCCTTCGGCATCTCTATTAGAGGTATCGTCATCTACCCCGATCATCTTGAGAAATTCCACAAGCAGAGTGTGGCTCTTGCGTATGTTCTTTGCAATAACAACACCTTCATCTGTCAAACGAATGCCACGGTACTTTTCATAATTCAAGTACCCATTTTCATCCAGTTTCTTTAGCATCCTTGTGACACTTGGCGCACTGACATTAAGATAGGTTGAGATATCTACGCTTGTAGCATAGCCCTTTTGCTCTATCAGTTCGTAAATGACTTCGAGGTAGTCATCCATTCTTTCCGTGCGATTATTGTACTCTCCTCCTTTTACATCATGAGCATTCCGGATAGATTCAAGACGAGTACCACTAGATCTTGGCAAATTCTTTGTTGCTGTTGACTTCCTTAGCAATTACCTATTCTCACCTAGCTCTACTTCGCTGTTCACTTGTCTAATTTTACCCGCCCTGATTGCCATTATCATCATGATGCAACAAGCAGTGACGTTACGTACATTATCGCAATGCCGACTGCAAATCCCGCAACTATCGATGTTCTTAGAAGGCTCTGCCTTGCACCGCCAATACTACTCTTGGTCATCCAGGATCCAATAGCGAATACCACCTGAAATATTGCACCAGCACCTATTGACAAGAATATTATTGCAGCAATTGGCGAATAAATGAACCCGCCTATCCATGCACCTACGATAGTTGGCATACCGGCTATTAATCCCAGAATTACCAATTTTCTTATCATGACTTTGCCGCTTTTTGCCATAGGAGCTACGATTGCCAGACCCTCAGTCGTGTTGTGTAGAGTAAACCCTACTATCAGGAAAGTGCTTAATGCTACCTCGCCAAGTAAAACAGCTGCGCCTATCGCAAGCCCCTCGCCAAGGTTGTGCAGTCCTATTCCAATTGCTATCATAAGCGCTATTGCATATGGTCTGAACAATTGCTGTTGTAAGGTAGTAGTGGTGTTTGTCATGGCGATGGAGGTGTCAGAAGGCAAGGAACGTGATGAGGGCGAAGGGGTTGTCCGCAGCGCACCGGATTCTCTTGCAGCGGCTCGTTCAACGAGTTTTTCAGACACGTAAAGCAATGCCAGGAATGAAACAATCGTAACCATGGCAATCAAGACCGGCCCGTTGAAAGCTCCAGCAACATTTTCTGCTGCTATTTCGTTGCTTTCAATCAGGGCATCTATTCCCAAGAACACTAGTAGGCCTGCGGTGAGGCTTAGGAAGAAATTGTACTTGCTTGAGCCAAGTCTTCTTATGAACGGAAACCAGAGAAGACCTATCAGCACAGGTATTACGCCTACATAAGTACCTATTAATGCGAAAAATGATGCCTGCTCTAAATTTGGAGATGGAGCTAACGCTGCCGCATCAGCGCCTTTACTGAACCTTGTCCCATCTGAAATAGTAACCCCCACTTCATATGGCACTCCAGCATTCCAGGCAAAGGGGATTATGACCCTTGCTTCTGCCAGCCTTGGGATGATCTTGCCTGGTTCCACTGCAGCCGGTATTATTCGGTCATTAATGTCAGCCTGCACTATTTCGATCTCTGTAGGTCCAGTATTGCGGACATATGCCACGACCTTTCCTTCCTGAAATTCAATCCGCTCTATGGTAACTTCTGGCAGGGGTATTCCGGCGTTTAGTAGCGATTGTCCAGGGCCAAAGAGAAATACTATCATTCCTGCCAGTACTGCTATTGGAATCAAAGCAATGGCAATCATTTTGCCACTGGAGACGCTCTTTGTTCCTGCCCTTTCGATCCTGTCTCCTTTTTCTTTTATTTCCATATCTATTGGCTACCCTGTGGATACTGGCTTGTTGAAGATTCGGCAGGAGCGTCTACAGAATTCTCATTGGTTGATGATTCGCCAGGGCCATCATTGACCGAAAAAGTGCCCATCCACCCTTTCTCTGCAAACTCTGTCTTGTGAGCATGGAATATGTATGGCCCTGGATACTTGTACGAAAACTCGAGTATGGCCCTCTCTCCCTGGGCCAAGGTTACTACATCTGTATACTCATGGGGAGTCAAACTTGTTCCCGTGCGATAGAGCTGAAACAGATTTGCATGGAGGTGGAAATTATTTATCTGGTCGAATTCTAGCAGGTTCACCAGGTATACCCTCACTAGCCGATCTTTTTCAATTTGTATAGGGTGATGCATATAATAATATGGAATTCCGTTTACAGTGTAAAAGTTATTTTCAGTATCAAAGTCCGTATCATAACCATTCATCACCATGACCATCTCGTCCGCTTCAGGTCTCGGAGTCTTGGGATCCACGATATACACCCCGTACAATCCACGTTCAATATGCAACTCTAAAGGTTGTATGTGGCAGTGATACAGGAATAATCCGAATGGCTCAGCTGTAAATTCGTACACGAACCTGCCGTTTGGCGCGATAGTTTCGAAAACACCGTCCATTTCAGATTTGTGGATCCCGTGGAAGTGCATGGTGTGCGCGTGGGATCCCTTGTTGATGAACGTAATTCTCACCAAGTCGCCTTCAGTTGCTCGAATAGTCGGACCTGGAATAGTTCCATTATAGGTCCATGCATCCATAAATACGCCCGGAGATACCTCAACAGTTTTGTCTTGTGCCACTATTGTAAATTCGCGTAACGTGGTGCCATCATCCATTGTAGAAACTCGGCCGTAATTGAATTCCCTTAGATATTTCATTGGGTCCAGATCAAAAGTCGATCTTTCATCTGTATTCACCGGATCAATTACATCACCATTAGTTGTAACGGAGTTGTACCCGCTACCATGTCCTCCGAAAACCGTGGCAGGTGATGTTCCCTTCGAGCTATCCTGGGCAGTGGCTGAAAATTCTTTTGGCGGGACAAGAAACGAATATGCACCAAGCGCCGTAGTGAAGATCGCCATCAACACTGCAGATAGGAGAATTAGTTGAGAACGTGACATTAGCATTGTACGTGACATAGCCTATATTATAAATGTTAGTGTGTGCTAACATCATTAGTATATGCTAATAGTCTTGCCCAATGCTAACTATCAGTTTGCTGAAAATGCATCCCGTATTGTCAAGGCTCTAGAGATAATTCGCTTCCGTCTGGTTACAAGCAACGAAATGTTCTCAGTCGACTTTTGCGAGCTCGTCAGCTCAGTGCATTTCACCGGTTCATTGCAAATGTGTTCTACGCATCACCGTGGACTAATCGAGCTTCTGGAAGTCAGCAGACTGCAAAATAGCAATTTGAGGTATATACCTCGTGATTTATATTACTAGTCAGCAGATTGTCAATTGACTAATGTCATATGGAAGATATGGAGGAGGCGGCAACCGCTTTGGCGGCGGCAGCTTCGGTCCAAAGCCTGTGGAAACAGGCAAGGAATACGACGTAAACATAACAGAAACTAGCAGACAAGGTGACGGAATTGCCAGAGTTCAAGGCTTTGTAATTTTTGTCAAAAATGCAAAAGTCGGACAGAACGCAAAAGTGAAAGTCACAAACGTAGGTGAAAGGTTCGCTACCGCTGAAGTAGTGCAACCAGCACAACCACCACAGTAGCAGAACAGTAAGAGCAAAAATATCAACAATATCAAACCCAACAAAAAGATGTGGCAACTCCGTTACGCGTGAAAGTACCACGTTCTTGATTTTTTCTTAATTTTCAAGACTTGACGGTCAGTATTTTAGAAACCGAATTGAATGCGTTATGC
>JBOGQL010000168.1:0-4761 GCA_050748985.1 Nitrososphaera sp.
TCATTTTTGAATATTTTCAGCTGTCCAAAACAAAGGAAATAGAAAAGATAGACGGGTTCCTGGATCCGGCTTTCACAAAATTCGGCGATTCGCCGCCGTTTGACAGGCGCGACTACGACAGGGCACTCATGCTTGAACAACTGCAGTTTGCCAGCATATCCGACTACGATTTCAAGATCGAAGACCTGATGATCGAGCTGATTGAAGGAGTTGCTGCTATTGCAACATTCATACTGCATAGCACCGGGATGATCGTTGACGACTACAGTTTTCGCGGCACGACGATAAACAACAGGTCGCGCATTACTTTGGTGTTGCGCAAGGACGATAAAGGTAGGTGGAAGATCCTCCACCAGCACTTCTCAAAACTTTCAGGCTAGTCGAACGAGGTCGAGCGGCTAACCGTCTTGACTACCTTTTGAGGTTCGCTGCGGGTCGACTTGTCCTTATCTTTCTCTTTGAGGAAAATGCCATATGCTTCCTTTGAGTCGGCATCGCGATGTACTATCGCTCTTACAGCTTTAATCATTGCAACAGGCCAATCCGACTGCCAGATGTTCCGTCCCATGTCAACTCCAGACGCCCCGTGATGTATTGAGTCATACGACAGCTTCAGCGCTTCGACTTCTGGCAGCTTTTTTCCTCCCGCAATTATAAGTGGCACTGGACAGCCTTCAACGACCTGCTCGAAATTGTCACAATAATACGTCTTCACGACGTGGGCGCCCAGCTCTGCTGCTATCCTGCAGGCGAGCCCTAAGTATCGCGCATCTCTGGCCATTTCCTTGCCTACAGCGGTAACTGCAAGCACCGGTATTCCAAACTTTTCGCCCTCGTCTACGAGCTTGGCGAGATTTGCAAGGGTCTGGTGCTCGTACTTGCTGCCGACAAATATAGACAGCGCAAGGCACGAGGCGTTGAGCCTTATCGCCTCCTCAACAGAGGTGACTATAGTCTCCTTCGATAAGTCTTCGCCAATTATGCTCGTCCCGCCCGAGACCCTCAGAACTATCGGGATTTCCTTCTCCGCGGGAACCGACGTACGAAGAACTCCTCTGGTGAGCATCAGCGAATCAGCATATGGCAAAAGTGGCGCTATAGTTCTCCTTGGAACTTCAAGACGCTCCGTGGGTCCCAAAAAGTAACCATGGTCAATGGCAAGCATCAGGCAGCGACTGTCTTCAGGACGGATAATCCGGGCAAGCCTGTTCCTCAACCCCCAGTCCATGAATTATCAACTCAAAAAGGGCTAGCCTTATTATTTATGGTTTCTATCGTCAGCCGCTCGTGACGAGAACCTTCATGGCATCTTTTGCCTCATGCGCGCACCTGACTGCGTTGGCAGCGTCGCCTATGTCAAATCTATGCGTGATAAGTGATCCGATGTCAATGCGATTTTCCGCGATAAGCTCGATAGCTTGGTTGGTCTCAATTTCCGAGGCGGCGTAGCTCGGGATTATCGAGTGCTCGTCTGAATACAACCTGCTCATGTCGTATGACATCTGCGACCCTTTCGGAGGCACCCCGAATAGCAGGATCTTGCCTCCCCTGCGTGTCAAGTCAAACGATTGCAGGAGAGCTATAGTATTGCCTGTTGCAACGACGCAGATGTCGACGCCTCTCCCCCCGGTCTCTCGCCTAATTTCCTCCGCCAAAGCGTTTTCTGATTTGGAGTTGAAAACTCTAACGCCATACCGCTCCGCGAACTTCAACCGAAAATCATTGATGTCGATCACAAAGATCCTGCCGGCTCCGAACCACTGAGCTAGGAGCGCGTGCATGAGACCGGCTGGCCCCGCGCCAAATACCGCTAAATCGTCGCCTCTCCTGAAATTGGATTTGTGCAGAGCTCTGACGCAGCATGCGAGAGGCTCCGCAAGGGCTGCGTCGTCGAAACAGATGTTTTCAGGCAGTTTGATAAGGCCGCCTCTTGACACATTCCACTCTGGCACCAGGAATTGCTCCGCCAGGCCGCAGGGCTTTATGTTGCTTGACTGGTACGCCGGGCACATTGTGTGATCGCCATGCAGGCAATAATGGCACGCGTAGCATGCGACGTGGTGGTGCACAAAAACTCGATCGCCTGTGGAGAACCCCTTGACGAGCTTGCCTACCGATACAACTTCCCCGGCAGGCTCGTGTCCCAATCTTCCTGACGACATGCCATATTCTCCATAAACTTTCTCCAGGTCGGATCCACAAAGGCCGCAGGCGCGCATCTTCACAATGACATCCCCTTCACTAGTCAATTGGGGCACCTCGACATTGTCAACCGACACGGCATCTCTCCCACTTACAAAAACGGCCTTCATCTTTTTCTCAATGCCCTCATACCTGATATAAAGACTAGGCGGTACGGTTCTGTTAACTTCTCGGTTCAAACCTAAAAGTCAACTTGCCTTGGGGGGAGGGATCGGTAATGATTCTGATTCAGTGAGCCGACAACTTAAGAGAGTAGGCAGTACTAAGAAGCTTTATATTATAAAAAACAGGTACGCACTCTTACCTCCCAATGCTACTTCCCTCCGAGATTGAGGCAAAATCACTAATCCCTGCCGTCAGGGCGATCTTGGCAAAGAAGCTGATCAAGGAATACTCTCTAAAGGAAGAAGACGTCGCCAAGGTCCTAGGGATAACTCAGGCAGCGGTGAGCAACTATGTTAGAGGCACAAGAGGGGACATCGAACTTATCTCAAAGCTAGAGTCGGTGCGCGAGGTAATGCGCATGGTCGACGACATAACCGAGGACCTGTCTACAAACAAGGCATACACGCCGAGCACGCTTGCAAAGTTTGTTGGACTGTGCAATTACATGCGGTACACGCTAATAATCTGCGACGTCCATCATAGCATAGAATCAAACATAGACGAGCAGATCTGCGAACAATGCAGACCCACCCTGGTCAGAGAACACTAGCGAGCTAAAACCTATTAATATTCCAGTAAAGATTTCACTGCATACATGACGGGAGCAGGCAAGCAGAGACTAAATGGCGAAATAATCACAGGGATCGCGCTTGCGTTTCTCGCGATCTTGTTCATTGGGGCCGGAGCAATGAATCCTGTCTGGGCCATAATTCTTCCGGCGGATTATCTAATCCTGGCCATCGGTATAGGCTTCATTGTCATAGGTTCAATAACGGTCAGCAGGTCAAATCGTGCGAGCTCGCATCCGGAGCGCACGAGCCGCTACTGACGCGCCGGTACAATGTTTAAAACGTGGACATTATGAAGCAATCTAGTGCCACATGTAGCCGAGGATAGCCTTGCAGCCTATGCCGATACTGAAAATACATTCTTTGAGCTGGCTAGCGAACAGAGGCTGGCTATTATCTTCCGCCTGAATGAAAAGAGGGGCAAAATATCACATCTGGCCAAGGACCTTGACATAACAATGCAGGAGGCACACCGCAACGCGAACAGGCTGCAGCAGGCGGGGCTCATCGAGAAGAACCCCGAAGGGATCTTTTCATTGACTACTTTTGGGAACACGATAATCAAGCAGATACCGACCTTCAACTACCTTTCAAAGCACAAGGAATATTTTTCTGAGCACGTACTGGGCGAGCTCCCCATCAAGTTCATCATGAGGCTGGGGGCGCTCGATAGATGCGAGTATGTCAAGGGCATCGTCGCCATCCTGGAGCGCTGGAAGGACATATACCGGGAAGCAGGTCAGTATATCTACGAAATCGTCCCCCAGGTGCCCATCGACTTGATAGAGCCGGCAGTGAAGAGGGTGAGGGAGGGGATCAAGTTCAGCTACGTGCTTCCAAGGAACGTCATCGTACCAAAGGGTCGCAAGGAGTTGCTGAAAAAACTCGGCCACAGCGAGCTACTTAACAAAGGCGCAATCGAGCGACGGATGGTCGATAGTGTGCAGGTTGCGGTGATACTTAATGAAGAGCATGCCGCCGTGCTCTTCCCAAATCTGAAGGGCGAGACAGACATGAACATGATATTCTACAGCTCCGATCCGGTGTTTCATGAATGGTGCATCGACTATTTTCGCTACAGGTGGTATGGCTCTGACATTTTTGACGAGAGTAACCTGAAGGAAATCTAGTTACGAACCCGCTAACGCATCCACTCTATGGGGATGTCCTGGTACAGGCCACTTGGCAGAACGCGCCTTATGGAAATAGGAAGCGCCTTGCGCTCTATCTCCGTGACTGCCAGAACTATGGAACTGCTCGCCTGCTCTGGAATCTTGATAATCGGAGGAGCGCCAAGGGAGAGCTGCAGTGCTCTAGAGCCTGTTATTCTGGCTCGCTCAAACCTTGTTAGCCAGGGCGGTCCTATGAGCACCTTGTTACCCTGTGCAGGCACTTCCCTCATTTCGTACTCGAATTCCGGATAGACAACGACTTCGTCCGCAGGCCGCGACGATTTCTTTGTCGTTTCCTGGACTTGAACTTGGACTCTTACCCCCTTTTTGCTCTTGGCGATTGCCTTTTTGGGGGTTTTTTCAGAAGGAGATTTTTTTTGCGCAGAATGTTTTTTTGATGAACGCTTAACAGCCAAGAACAATTCAGAGCCAATATATATCTAATTAAATGTTTGCCCTAATCATCAAAAATATCACCTAGGGGCAATAATGGACTGCATATTTCTATTACCTTGCTCTATATTTAAGCATGCTGCGACGCTACAAGAGGCAACGCGATATAGCGGTGATCACCTTGACTTTTCTGTTCGCCAACTTGGGAAAACTTTTCATTGCATAGGACGTACTTGAAGGCTAATGCAGCCGGCAGGATC
>JBOGQL010000169.1:0-3745 GCA_050748985.1 Nitrososphaera sp.
CTTCGCGTCTGTTACATTATTCTAGTACGCAACACCATTATTTTTTAATCATACGATATGTCACTCTAGGCAGAGAAATGCCATCCGCCAATTTTCTTGTGCATGATTACGGTGAATTTCACGGGGAGTTTGTCATATGCGACAACTGCTATTGGTGCGCGACTATCATTCGGGAAAGACGATTACATTCATGTCCGGTTTGTAGCTCGCAATTGAATTCAATGCCACTCCGCTCTCGAGGACCATTGGAGGACCAGCTGACGGCATGAACATTGAAGAACCAGAGGCACCACTCATGGAGGCTCGGACCTGCGGGGACAAGTCCAAGAGGGTCGCCTACAAGATAATGGATGCCTCCCACAGCCTGTGCAGTGACAAGAAGGACATCCTGCTTGCTGAAATCGATGCTTGCGAAATCCTTCTTCGGCGCTGCGACGAAGAATCTGAAAGGAGCGCCGTAGAAAAAGAGATATCGCAGCTGAAGCTGGCGCTAGACCTAATGCCATAGAGCTCACAAGAAGTAGTCTCTGTGATGCGACACGTAGGGAAGGATCTTCCTGTTAATGATAGAATCCGCCTCGGCATCTACGTCAAAGGATAGCAGAAGGAGGAATTTGCTCTTGCCACTGGATTTTATAGGGACGGTGGCACGGACTAGCCTGTCGTACCTACTTATCGAAAACCTTAGCTCGCCTATCTTTGCTTCAAAGGCGTCCCTTGTTGCCGAACGAATAGCAGCTTGAACCGAATACCGCGCCGTCTCCTCCTGTGTCATGAGAGGAACGAGGTCCCGTCTGTACGCCGTGGAAATGAGATGGCCCAAGTGGTTGGATATTCCCGCGAATCGAATAAAGTGGTCCTTTTCAAGCAAGCCCTTGCAAAAGCTTTCAAAGAAGTCGTCTCTGTCCGCCAATCCCTACCCCAGAGCAAATAAAGAGACATTATCTCTCTATAAAAGGTAGCCTTCCATGGGAGTGACTTAGTTCTGCTCGCTACACGGATCGGGTTAAAGTTCTTCCGTAACTGCGTCTAGAATGTCAACCCACAGCATTTATAGCTCGACTAGCGTACGGCAATGCCGTATGATGCCATCCGGCGCTGGCGTTGTCGTTGAAAAGATAGACCGCGTCTATTTCTGCACTGATTGCAAAGTCGTGTACCTATTTAGGTCGGACGCAGTTGATCACGAAGGATTGACAGGCCATTCAGAGATGCACGAAATACCCTTCGATGAGTAGACTGACTGTTTTTGCCATCTGTAAGCACAATCTAGAGTGCCCGAAAAGGTCAGGAATCTGAATCTAGAAAAACCTTCCGAAGATGGTCTCTAAAGCGCCACCGGAAATGAAAAGCCCGATTGCGCCTGCCATGGTCAATATCCAGACAGCCTTGTTCCATGAGAAAATCTTGGATCCGTCAAGGCCCATAAAGGGTATGAGGTTGAAAAAGGCTATCCAGCCGTTGAAGAACGCTCCGATCCTCAAAGTAGAGGCAGGGACGTCTATCAGCCCTGTGGCAAGGTAGTATGCGGCGATAAAGCCCGTACCCATCGCAAGGTTGGTCAGGGGACCGATTAAGGCGACTCTTCCGTGCCTTCCTTCGCTAAGAGGACCCCCGATAAAGACGGCTCCAGGCGCTATGAACTTGAAGGGAAGTAGGACTGATATCGCCGTCATCGCTGCTCCCAAGAAAATCACACGGAACTCGGCCCAAGCGTTGTACATCTGGGCAAGAAATTTGTGCCCAAATTCGTGAACTATGAATGCGCTGATGAAGATCGCCAAAAAGTCCCACTTGAAATTGTAATTGTTAAGCGACATGCCAACTGCGGTGACTAGCGCCGTTCCGATCACCAGATGCACGAGCTCGAGCTTTGAGAATCTCAAGATCAGGGTGTTCTTTAGCGAAGCTGAGATCCGTTCACTGGGTGAGCCTGTCCGCCCCTGTACGCGCTGTATGAACTCCCGATCCTTTATTGGGCGATCCACGAATTCATGAAGCAAAGCGCACTTGTGATTGGGAGGAAGCCTGTGGATCGAGCAAAACAACCCAGCACAGTAGCGACATTTGAAAGGCATCGGCTCTTCGTTGTCGCAGAGCTCGCATTTCACGATTCTCTATTGCCTGTTTCTTTATAATAATCAATTCCTTCACTTCCTATGAATTAGGTAGATACCAAAGACGCCAAGGACACCTCCTGCGATAGCCAAGGTAATGTTGGAGGGCAGTATGACATTGATGCCCATTCCCAACATGGCGATCTGGAATATCACCGTCAGCAGTATAGAGAAAGAGCCTATGGTCGAAGTCATTGAAGCACCTATCCGCCTTAGGCCCATGACATAGGTAAGAGCGGCAGATAGGGGCAGTATTGAGAAAGCTAGCAAGAAAACCCAATCAGCAGGGCCTGTAGTGGGAGCGGTCGTCCACAGTGCTGCGGCCAAGACTAGGCCGGAGATAAAGAGGGTAGATCCGGTTACCAGAAGAACGGAATACGTCCTGGTGAGCACTGTGATGATGATTATGCCGGCTGCGAAGGACACTGCCGAAATCATGGCCTCGATATCTCCCCATGTTATCAGAGTCTGGACGCTGCCTGCACTCATGACGGTTGCAAAGAAACCTCCAAGCGCGGTCAGAACTCCTATCATTTGCGGCCTGGTCAGTTTTTCCTTCAACACAGCTCCCGCAAGAACTAGGATAACGACCGTCTCAAGCGGACCCGCAAGGAGGCCTTCCTTTGATGCGCCGACACTTGTAACAGAGTCGTACCAGGCGTACACCCCTACTGCAAGAAGCGATGAGGCAGGAAGCAAGTATTTCCACGACCGAATGATCATGAAGATTCTTTTACCCTCCGTACCTGCCGCGACAGCGAGCAGTGCGGCTCCGGCGATCAAGATGCTATTCCCGGCTACGACCAGCGGAGCTAGGCTGAGCTGGGTTGCAAGGAGTTCGATGACTATGGATTCGACCGATAGCAGGGCGGCATGTAGGAATACTACCCAAGAGAGACGGATCAAGCGTTAGGAATTTCCCCGCCCTTTATTTCACCATATTGTTCCATAGGGATGTGGCAGTTATGTTTCGACTGGTGCTGCTCTGTCGGTATTGATTTTGACGGCTCCTTTTCAGTAGCATGAAATACGTATTGTCGGCGCTACAAAGGCTATTAGTCGCGAGTCTTCATTTACGGCATTCGCATTGCTTGACAAAGAAGCGTGCATGGGAGAAAGTGCTGTGGACGCATTTCAGAAAGCACTTATCTTTACGATAGACGCGTATTCGCACTCTGGCCTGGTTAGCGACAGTGAAATAACCCTGAAGCTTCAGGAGACTTTGCGGCACCTCAAGAGGAAGACGCTATCCTCTCCAAGCGAGCCGGCGGGTGGAATCGAGGCGTACGTTCTCTTGAACTGCGAGCTCGGTCTTGAGGACGCACTTATGAAGGATCTAATTGCAATGCCCGAAGTTTCCGAGGTGAAGGGCGTTTTTGGAGTCTATGATATTATTGTCAGGGTCAGCACTGGCTCTGAGGATGAAATCAAACGAGTAATAGCTACGATTCGTTCAATGACCAACATAAAATCTAGCCTTACGATGATGGTCATTGAAAGTCAGGGCAAGCAATTTTTCATTGCCTAACGAGCGCCTCTGCCAGAAGCAGTGCTAGAAAACTACGTACAATTGGATTGCAGTAAGCCTTGTCCGACATGATCGTGCCGTAGTTTGTCCTCAATTACAT
>JBOGQL010000170.1:0-9446 GCA_050748985.1 Nitrososphaera sp.
GGGATCTGAATCTTTGAGAGGCAGTCCTCAAGGTTCAACCTGTGGAACGGATATCGCTTCCCGAGAGCGTTCATGTCTGCTGAGGTGGGATTCTTTAGGTTTATCCAGAGTACGCCGTTGTTACTGATTGTTTCGAATTGCCCCTGTTCGGACACCAAGTGCTACCGCCATCTCTTCCTGCTGCGTAACAGCAGGCGGGGTTATAAAAAAGTGTGTCAGAGAATGGTTATAACACGTCATGGCTTGCGTTCATTCTAGGCGTCATGATCCCGAATCAAACACCGCGTTCTATGCTTTCTGGTATATGACCCACTGAGTCTTTCTTCCTAATAGAACCCTTACAGTATTCTTGAAGTAAAGTAGGGATGCAACCGATGTCAGTATGAAGAAATGCGGAAGATATCCGAACTTTCTAATGTCGAGTCGCTTCATGATGAGTAAAATATAGGCCGCAGGGAGGACAGTAATGAGCGTGGACAAAGGATCAATCGCCAACGCCTGAGAGGACCATTGCAGGGAATATATCGACGTGATTGTAAAATACGCGATCGAAATCATTGGCATCAAGAGATTGAAGAATATAATGGGGTGGAACCGAAGGTCTGTCAGCATGCCGGCGACTATTCTCTTAACCCCCTTGTCATACTCGATCAAAGTTGTGGGGAACGCGTGTTTCACAATCGAGTTCTTGTCAAAGACGTACTTTACTCCCTTCCTTCGCGCTTCAAGGGTGAAAACCAGGTCTTCGATGAAGCTATCCCGGAAGCTCAAGCCATATTTAGTGAATGCTTCTTTCTTGAACGCGCTGCAGGCCCCGCAGTGGACCGGGAACCTCAAGGCATTCATAGAAAATATCAAGGCTGGAAAGCTGATCCAGTGGGCCTTGGAAATGAAATTCGAATCAGAGATAGGAACAGCATAACCAATAACCCCCATCACGTCACCGCAAAAATTCTGGTTTAGCCTCTCAAGCCAGTCCTTTGGAGCAACGCAGTCAGCATCGATGAAGGCCAGTACCTCGCCTTTCGAATGCTTTATGCCGATATTCACTGACTCCCATTTCGGGCTCCTGTCAAGCCTTTCAATGAAGATTATCCTGCCGCTGTCGGCAAACTTTTTCAGGATGGCAGTACTCGCACTGTCGCCACCTCCGACGACAATTATTTCCATTTTCTCCTTGGGATAACCTTGCGCGAGCAACGATTCAATGCAGGTGCCCGCCCTTCCTCCCTCCTTCCAAGAAGCCACCACGACGCTCGTAAACGGCGTGTACGAATGATTCTTTGCCGGGAACCGATGGACCGATACCAAGATAATCTGGGCCACGACATAACAAGTCCATATCAGACCAATCACGACCCCCGGGTCCCAGCCAAAGTTCATGAGATTCACAGAATTCTCCAGAATAATGCAATCATGACGCATGATAAAAATACTACGCCAGTGCTGAAATCACCCCGACAGTGTTCATCCAGTCATCTACTTATTTCCAGATCGCAACACAGAAAACGTATTCATAGCCCGCGGGCCAAGCAATAGTGATTGCAGCAGTTCGAACGTCACGGATATGAAGAAAGTTACAGCAATATTCTCGCATCCGTTGGTCTCCGCAAAGGTCACCTTGTGCTGCCCCTCTTTGTGTCAGACTCACACGGCAAGATCGATTCGATGCCAGGAATGTTCCTGACTCCAGTTGGTGAATTGGAGCAGCATGTGCAGCAGATTGCCGATAGCGGCATTCGTTCCATCGTCATGTTTGGCGTACCGACAACCCGTGATACCAGCGGCATTTCAGCTGCGGACGAAGATGGCATAGTCCAGAGAGGTGTACGCGCCATAAAGTCTGGGTTCGGCTCTTCGATTAATGTCACGACTGACGTCTGCGTGTGCCAGTACAACACGTCTGGACACTGCGGTCTAGTGCGCGATGGCCGCGTCGACAACGATTCTACAGTCGAGATGTTGATTGAAATAGCTGCCAGCCACGCAGACGCTGGAGCTGATTTCGTGGCTCCTTCTTCTATGATGGATGGTCAGGTACATGCAATCAGAACGGAATTAGATGATAGAGGGCTCAAGGCGAGAATACTTTCCTATTCTGCCAAGCACGCCTCGTCCCTTTACACGCCGTTTAGAGCCGCGGCATTCGCGAGATCGAATCTGAAGGTCGACAAATCTTCATACCAGGTTTCGTACGCAAACCCAAGACAGGTCTTGCGGGAGATAGAAACGGACATCGGCGAAGGGGCGGACATGGTAATGATCAAGCCGGCGCTTGCGTACCTCGATCTAATAAGAATGGCAAAAGATCGGTTTGGATTTCCATTGGCAGCGCAAAATGTAAGTGGCGAGTATGCGATGATAAAGGCAGCCGCGATGAGAGGCTGGATTGATGAGGAGGAATGGAAGGTACGCTCGCTGGCATCGATAAGGAGGGCAGGCGCTGACAGAATTATCTCCTACTTCTCGCTCGATGTCGCGAAATACCTCTAGATGCGCAACACAATTATATATCATTCTTATCGCAAACGGAAATGTCCCGCGGTAGCTCAGCCTGGTAGAGCTTTCGGCTGTAGATGTCGGCTTTGTCATTAGCTGACCACGTGAAGCAGCCTATCGGGCGCACAACTCGGCAGTAACCGAAGAGTCGCAGGCTCAAACAAAGTGGCCCAAGCCTTTTGGAGCAAATCCTGCCCGCGGGATACATAGTTATTACCGCTAAGGAACAAATTTTTCACATGCAAAGGATTGAAACTATCAACCCTTCAACCGGGAAGGTCATCGAAACTTATGAGAATGAATCCGCGGAGGTTGTCAGCAGGAAAGTCAAAGCGGCGCGGACTGCGTTTGACGGCTGGAAAAAACGCGATCTATCAGAGCGTGCGGAATTGGTTCGCAGGCTCGGCCGCGTGATGAGAAGGAACAGGGAAGAATACGCAAGGCAGGTCACCGAAGAGATGGGCAAGCCTGTACGCCAGTCCCTTGCCGAGATCGAAAAATGTGCCTGGGTCTGCGACTATTACGCGGAGCACGCGGAAGTATTTCTTCGCGACGAATTGATCCCCACTGAATTTCGCAAGAGCTTCATTTCATTCGAGCCGCTGGGTGTCATTGCCTGCATCATGCCGTGGAACTTTCCGTTCTGGCAGGTCATGAGGTTTGCAGTTCCGGCTCTTACGGCTGGAAATGTCGGCGTCCTCAAGCATTCCAGCATTTGCCTCGGCAGCGCCTTGAAATTAGAACAGGCGTTCGTAGACGCGGGTTTCCCCGAGAACGTGTTCCAGTCCGTCATCGGCGATTACAAGGCCGGAGAGGCGCTCGTTCAGTCGAAGATCGACGCGGTATCCGTGACCGGCAGCGTCAGCACGGGAAGGCGCGTGGCGGAGCTGGCCTCCAAAGACCTGAAAAAATACGTTTTGGAACTTGGGGGTAGCGACCCGTTCATAGTGCTCGAAGACGCGGACCTGAACCAGACCGCCTACATGGCGACCCAGTCCAGGCTCTTGAATACCGGCCAGAGCTGCATCGCGGCCAAGCGCTTCATTGTTGTCAAGGAAATCGCTGACAGGTTCACGAAATTGTTCGTGGAGAATACCGTCGCAGAAGTCGTCGGAGACCCGCTCGATCACAAGACTACCATCGGACCTCTTGTAAGAGAGAGCCAGAGGCAGGCCCTAGCGAAGCAGGTGGAAGACGCGAGCCACAAGGGGGGCAAGATCCTCACAGGTGGAAGGGCAATCAACAGGGACGGCTATTTCTACGAACCCACGATAATTTCTGAAGTGACGCACCAAATGGATGTCGTAAACGAGGAGGTGTTTGGACCAGCGGCTCCAATAATAGTGGTAGGCAACGAAGAGGAAGCAATACGCGAAGCGAACAATTCTGAATTTGGCCTAGGGGCAAGCATTTGGACGAATAACATCGAGCGCGGCATCAACCTTGCAAGGCAGGTGGAGAGCGGCATCGTTTCAGTGAACGAAATGGTGAGATCGGATCCGAGGCTTCCCTTTGGCGGAATAAAGAAATCCGGGATCGGCAGGGAGCTTTCAGAGTTTGGCATCAAAGAGTTCGTGAACGTCAAATCTGTGGTCGTAAAAGATATCACGAGCAAGTTGCTGGTGGAGTAATTTAGGAACCGCACATTCGCGGGAACCCTCTAGGGATTAATCACTGCCCTTCCTATTATCTTGCCGGCCTTTAGTTCTTCCAGGGCGCCGTTCGTCTGGTCAAGCTTGTACTTGCGCGACACGACCGACTGGATCTTGTTCATTTTCGCGAGGGCAACGAGCTCGACCAGGTCCGCAAACTTGCCCGTGTAGGCACCGGTAAGCGTGTAGGCCCTCAGCGGGACGAGCGGAAGGTTCAGCTCAAGCGAGCCGCCAAATAGTCCGACCATGACAAGCTTGCCCCTCTTTCTGAGCATGTTGAGAGAATTTGGAGCGGTCCTCTGATTATTGACAAAATCAATGACGGCTTCCGCTCCGAGGCCGCCTGTCAGGCCCTTGACCCCGTTTACGGGATCGCCAGCTGCAGAATTTACCAGTTCATCCGCGCCAAGCCTCTTTGCTTCGGCGAGCTTTTTATCGTCAATGTCAACTATGGTCACCTTCGCGTTTGTAATTGCCTTTGACAGCTGGACTGCCATCAAGCCCAGCCCTCCTGCACCAATGATAACGACCGTTTCGCCTGCTTGGGGGTTTGCCTTCTTGACCGCAGTATAGGCCGTCAGGCCAGAGCACGCGAGCGATGCGGCCGCATTCAGATCTAGGCCGCCGACTTTGACAAGATGCTTGTAGCTTGGTACAAGGACCAGCTCAGAATATCCGCCATCCTGGTAAACCCCAATAGTCCTCGGGCTGTCGCATAGATTTTCCTCACCGATTCGGCACGCAGGGCAGAGACCCTCGCCTATCCACGGATAGACTAGCACCTTCTCGCCCTTCTGGAAGCCGGTGACAGACTCGCCCATCTCTTCAATAGTGCCGGCGATCTCGTGGCCGGGAGTCAACGGGAAGCGGACACCCCGGTCCTCAACCTTCATAAATACACCTTGGGGACCAGCGTAGCCGCCCTCCCAGAGGTGCAAATCACTGTGACAGACACCGGCACTTTCAACCCTGACAAGAACCTGATCGTTTTTTGGCTTCGGAGTGCCGACCTCTTTTATTTCCAGAGGCTCCTTTGTCTTGATTATCCTTGCAGCCTTCATATACCGAGAGAGTCACCGGTCTTGTCTTATTAATATTAGTATAATGAAAGCCTTTGATTGAATTCAAGGGCAGACGGATCGGGTGATGCTATTCAATATCGTTTTTATCATTCTCGCAGCCACAAGTGTGGTCGGTGCGGTGGCAATCCCCCTTGGTGATCCGCAATTTGTTGACAGGGCGATCGCGCTTGAGCTGTCATTCGTAGCCTTGGCTGTGCTGGCGTACAAAGGTTTTAGAAAGGCGCTGTATGCCTGTGTCCCAATTTCAATACTGGTGATGGTGGGAAACTCGCTTGCGCCGCCCCACGTAGAGATAATGACAACATTCTCAAAGCCACTCAACGCGGTGTTGTTGATATTCGGAGGGTACGTACTGCAGGGGGCCCTTATCGCTTCCACTATCTACGAGCTGACCCGGCATCAACGACGCGGGATCATAAGACAGGAAAAGAGCTAGCCGGCTCCGAACATGCTTTCCTTCGAAAGCGCCTTGTCAAGCTCGTCCTTTGTCATGAGCTTCTTTGCAAGAACCAGCTCCCTGATGCTCTTGCCCGTGCTTTGCGACTCTTTGTAAATTTCAGCGGCTTTGAGGTAGCCGATGTAGGGATTGAGCAGCGTCACAAGGACCGGGCTCTTCTCTACGTAGGATTCCAGCCGATCCTTGTTTGCCTTTATTCCGTCAATCATGTTCGCGGCAAATATCGGGAGGAAATTCTTCAGCATGTCTGTCGAGTCTAGAATGCACTTGAGCATACCGGGAAGCATCACGTTCAATTCGAACTGGCCAGACTGCGCCGCCATCGCGACTGCGACATCATAGCCCATCACATTAAAGCAGACCATGTTGAGGCACTCTGCAAGCGATGGGTTGACCTTGCCCGGCATTATGGACGAGCCTGCGTGGACAGCCGGGATGACGATCTCTGCAAGCCCTGCAGTGGGCCCTGAAGCCATCAGGCGAATGTCATTTGCCATCTTGTTGAGCTCGATCGCGAGGTTTCGGATCGCGGATGAGCAGTTTGCGATGTCGAACTTGCTCTGGAGCGAATAGTACAGGTTCCTAGAGGGCTTGAGGCTCAGTCCCGAGATCTTTGACAGGTGGGAGATCGCGAGCTGTCGGTATCCTTTGGGTGTGTTCACGCCGGTGCCGACTGCAGTGCCGCCAAGAGCAACATACTCCAAGCCCTCTATCGACTGGGCAAGCGCGGCGCGCGCCTGACCAACCGCGTAAGAGTACTGCCCAAATTCCGCGCCGAGCGTTACGGGAATAGCGTCCATCAGGTGAGTGCGTCCAATCTTGATGATGTCCTTGAACTCCTTGGCCTTCCTGTCAAGCGAGGTGATCAGCTTGTCGAGCGAAGCGATCATCTCTTTCATGTTTAGCAGAATCGCAACATGCATCGCGGTCGGGAACGTGTCATTGCTCGACTGCGACTTGTTTACATCGTCATTAGGACTTAGAACATCGTAGGCTCCTTTTTTCCTGCCAAGTATCTCTAGCGCCCTGTTGGCGATAACCTCGTTGCAGTTCATGTTGAAAGCTGTGCCAGCTCCAGAGTTGATGGCCTCAATCACGAATTGGTCCAAAAGCCTGCCTTCGAGAATTTCGTCACATGCCTTCGCAATGGCGTTGGCTTTCCGGACGTCGAGAACTTTAAGCTCGCTGTTGGCAAGGGCGGCCGAGCGCTTTATCATGGCATATGCCTTTATCAGATTAGGATGGGGCTTTTGGCCAGTCACCTTGTACAAGTCGAGTGCGCGGGCCGTAAACGCTCCATAGTACGCATCGGAAGGGACCTTGACTTCACCGAGAGAATCCTTGTCTATTCTAAAAGCCATCGCCGGATGCAACCTACAATTCTGGCTGTAATAAATTAATCGACAGTCTCAGGTGATGACCTTGCTGCGCGCCAGAGCTCCGATCTTTTCGGCATCACGCATGCTGATCTCTAGGCCATGCAGCGTAAGCGGGTTCATTCCTGCGATTGGGCTCTCTTGCAATGATACCGGCGGAATGAACCTTGCAAGCTTTTCAAAAACCATCTTGGCAGAAAAATTGTTTTGAAGGCAGAATTGCTTTTCTCTTTCGTCGAGTTCAGCCAGTGGAACGAGCTGTCGTATCACGCCGGATCCGATGAAGGCGCCGGCTCTTTTGATAAACAGCACATAAGAGCCGCGCGCCCACTCACGCGTTAGTCCGACGTATAACCACCTGCGCAAGAACAGTTGCCTTTCCAGCTCATCGTTTTTGATCCTAAGAACGTAGGAGTTGGCGCCGCCTTCAGACAAGTGAGCACCTTTCTCTCTTTTGCGTATTGACTCGATCATAAAACCATTGTCGCCAGAACGAAGAAGTATCCGCATAGGCAAGGCAATAAACATTATATTACTACTGGAATTTTGAACGCGATATGCAAGCCAGTGGCAGGGTCCTTGTCTGCGATGCAATCGATCAGGCTGGAATCGACAGCATGAAGCGCTCCGGCCTGTCGGTAGTCTACAAGCCGGAAATCAAGCCAGCCGAGCTGATATCGTCCGTCAAGGATTATCACGTCATCGTCGTCCGGAGCAGGACCAAGGTGACAAAGGAAGTAGTCGACGCCGCCGCTAACGCCAAGATAATTGCCCGGGTCGGCGTAGGGCTTGACAACATTGACGTCACGGCAGCCGAGTCAAGAAATATCAAAGTGATCAATGCTCCTGAAGCGGCATCGACTGCCGTTGCCGAGCTTGCAATCGGGTTGATGATTTCATTGGCAAGGAGCATACCGAGGGCGGATTCCGAGACCAAGAAAGGCAATTGGATCAAGAAGGAGCTCATGGGGACGCAGCTGTCCGGCAAGTACCTCGGCATAATCGGCGTCGGGAACATTGGCCGCAACATCGGAAGGATGGCGAAGGCGCTCAGAATGAACCTTATCGGGCACGATATTTACCCGATACCACGCGAATTCATCAGCGAAACCGGCATGATAGTCACCGACCTCAATACGCTGCTGGAAAGTTCTGATTTTGTTACCTGCCACGTTCCTGCGACGCCTGAAACAACGCACATGTTCAACTCGGAGCGGCTAGCAAGGATGAAACCAACTGCCTATCTAATCAACACGTCGAGGGGCGAAATAATTGACGAAAACGCTCTGTGCGAGGCTCTAAAAAGTGGCAGGCTCGCGGGCGCCGCGCTGGACGTCTATGAAACGGAGCCTCCAACAAACAGGGAGTTGCTTGCGCTGCCAAACCTGATCTGCACCCCGCATATAGGCGCGCAGACAAAGGAGGCCCAACAACTCGCGTCAACAGTCATAGCCGAGAAGATAATCCAAATTCTTCGAGGCGTAATATAGAATATATTAAGGGGCGGAATTCAGGATTTCGGTACGGCTACATGCGCAGCTACATAGCTCAGACTTGGCTCAGAATGTGGAAGAACAACCCTGACGAGTTAAAATCCAAGGCAATTGCCTGGAGGGCCGAGCATACAATCAGCAGAATAGACAGGCCAAGCAGGCTGGACAGGGCAAGGAGGCTGGGCTACAAGGCAAAGCAAGGCATCGTTGTGGTCAGAGCTCGAGTAGGTAGGGGTGGAATGAGAAAGCAGAGGCCCGTCTCGGGCAGAAGGCCAAAGCACCTCGGCGTCGTCCGGATAAAGCAAGGCATCAGCATGCGCAAGGTCGCTGAGCGAAGGGTAGCAGAAAAGTTTCCCAACCTGGAAGTGCTGGGTTCCTACTTTCTCCACAAGGATGGCATGAATATCTGGTATGAAGTCATACTGGCAGACCCGGCACACCCTGCAATCTCGAAGGACAGGGAAATGCGCGGCAAGCTAAAAGCGTTTGCAAAATAGTTATTCACACGATTCCGGGAAATACGGAGCTGATTTATTTAGATGCCATTTTCCTCGCTGCGTCAATGATGTTCATCACATCCTGAATGGGCGTTTCCTTATCGATTGATATGAAGTAGATGCGATCCTCACTTGGAATCGTGGATATCCAGACCTTTTCATTTGCGGTGAGGGTGTATTCAGTCCTGCCTATCGAGTTCTCAAAATTTTTTCGCAGCATGCTTATAGTCGCTTCGATAAAGTACTCGTTCCTAGCCTCCTCGGGCTTGAGCATCGGCGTCACGCCCTTTCGCAACCCTCCGGCCAACATCCGTCCAAACCTGTTCATGACACCGGTATAGCGAATGCGCGGCGAAATCAAAAGTATGGCGTTGCATTTCTCTTTGTATC
>JBOGQL010000171.1:0-5211 GCA_050748985.1 Nitrososphaera sp.
GTTACCAAGAAGAATGTAAGCAGGATTTCGACTCCGAGGCCAGAGGCTGCGCTCGAATTCAGTAGCTCACTCGGACCGTGTTGTACACCGTAATCGACCTTTGCGCCTGCATCGGGAAGTATTGCCCTGTGAGTAAACGCAGCAACTATCCCGCCCACCAATTGGGAACCGATATAGCCAGCTCCATCCTTGCCGCCGATATTCCTGGTTACCAGCATAGCAATCGTGACTGCGGGATTTATGTGTGCTCCAGATATGTGTCCAAAAGCATAGATCATGATGCCTATGGCTGCGCCGTGACCCAACGAAATCATTATGATGCCTTCAATCGTTAGCCCAGTTCCAAAAAGTGATGCAGCCAACGTCACCGAAAGCGGACCAAAAAATACCAGGCAAAACGTCGCTATCGCTTCCGCAAGCCACGCTCTAGGGTTAGCCAATATAGCCCATTAACTCGAACCTTTCTATTTATAGATCACTGTTGGATTAATCCTCAGCCGAACCATCGTTCCAGCGACTGGCTGCGGTTCGCGAGGGTCTTTTGCACCTTGTCCAGCTGGCCGCTCACTCTGTCCGCTGAAAAACTCTTTTCAACGCACAAGAAATCTAGAACCTTCTCGCGATCGACCTCATTGAACTTCATGTCTTCCACTTTCGGGATTTCCGGATCAAGAAATATTCTTCTGATTTCCTGGTATGGCACGTTCGGCAGAAGGTGCCTGACTTTGTCCACATTTTCCAGCTTGCCATTTTCCTTTATCAGCTTCAGAGCCGTTTTCGGACCTATTCCCGGAAAACCTCCCGGGTTAAAGTCGGTGCCGATAAGTATCCCCACGTCGACCAGCTGCTCCTTTGACAGACCGGTTTCGTTTAGAACTTTGTCATGCTCCAGCAACTCCGGCTCAACATCGACGTACGCATTGCGGTTAGGGATCTTGCGCCGACCGCTGATAGCCAAGTTGCGTACCAGCTTTCTTGCGCCAAACAGGATGGAATCGTAGTCCTGGCTTGACGCGGCATAGGCGAGGTCGTTTCTTGTCATGTAGGCGGCAGCTGCTTCCCCGTCTGAAGGGGCCTGAACATTTGGTATTCCTAGATATGAGAGCAATTTCTTCGATTCTTGTACCATTTTGTCAGTCAAAACCGAGGTGCGCTTGCTGTACTTGCGCGCGTCTTCAATCCGGCCCTCTTTAATGGCGAGTTCGTATTGCTGGGTCGCTTCCTTTTTCAATGTGTTCCTTCGCTGGATTTCTTCCACCTTGAGCTCATGAGCCTCTCCGTCGAACACGTATATCGGCTTGATATTCTCCATCAGAAGGTTTGTGTTTCTGTAAAAGATTCCACTCAGGTGGCTCGTGATTTCTCCCTTGCTATTTGCAAGCGGTTCTCCAGTCGGGCCCCTTATGGTTGAAAGAAACTGGTAAATTGTATTGAAGGCGTCAATCGCGACGACCTTGCCTGAAAGCTCCTGCAGCTTGAGCGGCACGGGCGTCACGAGAGGCTTCAGGTCCAGACCCATAATACTACAAAATTTTGGCACGAAAAGAACTTTTAACCTTTCTTCTAAAACGGTACGATCCAGGCTCGAGTACCTCGTGCGGGGAAACCAGACTCTACTGCCTGTAGTTTCTGAGCGTCTGCGCTATCCATTCAACGTCCGCCGTTGACTTTGCCAGGCGGCCAATCTTGATGCAATCTCGGATGTCCTTCGACTTTAGCTTCGTCCAGACTACATCGGCAATAGCAGCAGAAACATCGGATGGCACGCCATCCCGGGAGAGTATATGCGCGCAGACCTCCTGGAAGGAACCGAAAGAATATTGCTTGAAATGAAGCACTACGAACCTCGACAACAACGGCGTCAGCATCCTGTCAGTGCCATTGCTTGTAGCAAATACCCAGGTTTTCAGTTGCGTGTTTCGCGTTCTCTGGTACTTTGTTTCTGATACGATCCCGGTCTCCATGAGGCTTAGGAGGGCGGTCTGATCCTTCATCGGCATGTGCTCTATCTCGTCTACGATGAGATAGCGCGGTCTGTTCTGAAAGAGGTAATCGACCATGCCAGACTTTGTACTGTGGCTTCCAAGCGTGAAAAAAGAACGCTCGAGCTTCATACACTCGAGCATGAATAATGTCTTGGCCGATGCCGGAGGTCCTACTAGAAGAATGTGGACTGGCTTGTCTGAGGACAGAGACATCCCGAACAATTTCTTGACGTCGTTATAGCCCACGATGCTCTCAAAAAGCGGCTCCCCATCTGATTTATCTACCGTGACAATGCCCTCCACGGGAGCCTCTTCCTGCTGTACACCCACAGGCAGATTGTCTTCCTGCACCACTACAAGCTGCCACGGACAGAATAAGGCTTTAGATATTCCTGCTAAGCTGCAGCGTCTACAAGCTGAATTTTTCTAGACTCTAGTTGGCGAAGGCTCGGATGGCCGCAATGACATCGCCACTCATCTTCAGAGTATACGCCGCGGCATCGTCGGAGGTAATCTTTGAGAGCTGATCGAGAAACTGCGTCTTGTCCTTGCCCCGCTCGTACATTCCACCTGATTCCTTTATGCACAACGGAAATTTCTGCATCTTGATCCCCCTGCCATTGAGGTGCGCGATAAAGCGCCGGTAGTTGTCGATGTCGTACCATTCCCATGCGCGCTCTTCACAATAAGATATCCACACATCTATGGTGTTCTGGAAGAACGCCTTTTGACGCAACTGCTCAAGCGTCATGGGCGTCTAGAAATCGGCTCTTCTCGCCTTGGAGCCACATCTTGGGCAGGCGCCCCCCTTGAATCTGTGGCCGCAAGCTATGCACACATAGTTGATTCCTCCGCCTCCACCGCCCAGCATGCCACCAAAGCCTCCGGCTCCACTCATGCCCATCCTAGCCATGGCGCGCTTGCGAATGTAGTACGACATTACAAAGAAAATTCCAATCGCAGGGATCAGACCGAGAAGCGGATTGTTGAAAAGCCAGCCGAAGAGCCACGTCAAGGCTAGGCTTATAGCGAGAGCAACCAGTATCCATACCATCTGCTGACCTACCCAGTTCAAATTGGTAATCAATTGATATTGGACTCGTTCTTTTATTAAGTTTTCCAGCTAAAACACTATAAAACGAGGAATATGTCAGGAAAGCTGAATATCAAACATAATTAACCTGTTCCTGGAATAGGTGCGTGTTGCCCAAGCCAGCAGTCAGCCCATCCATTTTCATGCTGTGCGAAACCTGCTACTGGTGTGCAACGTACCTAGACAAGACCAAGGTACTTGAAAAGTGCCCGGGGTGCTCGAATTCTATGCTCTCGAGCTTTCCCATAATGCCTGACGAGTCCTTTGTATTCAAACATGATGAAAAGCGCGGTGTTGAGCTTGGCTTTGGGCGAAGGCGATAAAACTAGAGTGAGTCAACGATCTTGAGTTCCAGCGCGTTCCCGTCCCTGTCAAATGCGCCTATTGTTTCATCCTCGTAAGGATGGCTAATGATTATGGAGACAACTCCAAAGAAGTGGTTAAGATCTTCAAGCGAGGGCCTGTTGGATCCCCCGGGGTGCGAGTGAGCCGTGCCGATATAAGAGAGATCAAATGGCAGATCGTGCACCGGAAAACCGGAATAGTACGGGCCGCTCATCGCGAACGGCGGGATCACCAGCCTGTCAATCACGACCTGATCCTTGGTGTTCTTTCCTTGAAGGACCAGAATCGCCTCGTAAGGATGCCGCGCCTTCGAATAGGTGATGATGCCATCTGCAACCTGCCTTGTGATCGTTACAATTCTATGGCGCTTGGTCTTACCGTCGAAGATCACAGAAATTCCTGACTTCGACCTTTATTTTAGTATTGGCGGACTTGAACTGCGTAGATTAAAAAGTTTGGTGACATGATCCCGATATGGATAATAACCAGCTCGGTGTACCAACAATATCCCGATGACGACGTCATGTTATTGAAAAGAGTAGGATACAGCAGCGACAAAATGATATTCAGGCGCGGCGAGGTCTCAAACGATCGCGACGGAACACCTCTCCTGATAAACGATAGAGACGAAGCCTACAGAGTGAATGACACAGCAGTATCATTGTGGAACATGTGCAACGGCATAAACTTTGACGACCTGCTGCATGAAGTTATGCGCATCTCCAGCGAAGAGGAGAGCGAAGTCCGGAAATCCCTTGAGCAGATGATAAGGCAGTTCCAGGAAATATCCGTCGTAGAAGTGAAGGAGATAAAGAGCGTCAGCGCTGTCCGCAGATCTGGAATGCAAACATGACATATCCCGCTATCCTGCCATTGCGCCGGTACGGGTAAAAGTTATTCGTCAGCTTGGGCATGAGCTCGTACTTTAGTGTCGATGCGTCATCCTTTGATATGGGCAACTTGACTAGCCGGTCTTCAAGAATTGCGGACCAGGGAAGCTGAGGAAGGGATTCCTTGCTGCTGGCGAGTATGGCAACTACTCTGTTTGGATTCTCTTTGTCGAGAACGATTGAATAGCTGTAATCGTCTTCCTTGGCGAACGGATCCGGCAGGCAGTAATGATCGACATGCACGAATTGGTTGAATCTTTGTCGCATTGTATGTGCAAGGCCCGCTGCGATCGTGATGTCGGTGACTGATAGTTTCTTCACCTCTTCAGCGGTGGGAAGCCTTATTGATGTAGCTAGCACAGATCCTTGTCTGCAAGATTCATTATATATAATTTCTAACGCGCTGGGATCGTGAAAAAGGCATAAATTGCAATAATCGATCCACCAGAGATGCCGGGGTACCCAAGCTAGGTAAGTCAACAAAAGTGGAAGACCCTAAAAGGGGTCAGCCTCGAGATCGCATCAAGACGTGCCAGCTGATGTCCTTCGGGACTCGAGGGTTCGAGTCCCTCTCCCGGCGCTTTATGGGATGGTTTGACCTGCGTCATATCTCGTCAAGTGCTGTCACAATTTCTTATGCTCTGAATAACTCCTTCGTCACCAATAGGAGCTTTACCATAATCATGACCTCCGCACCAGAATTGAACGATCGGGATAGCCAGAGTCTAAACTAATTCATATTTCTAGATACGCAACGTATGGCTTGGCGACATTACAGCTCGTGCCTTTTAGTTGACATTCAGTTATGGAGTAGTCAACCCCGATGTGGTAATCCGTGTTTATCCAAGCAAGTGAAGTAAAGGCGGCGATGCCCGAGTTCTGGAGTACCGCCATATAT
>JBOGQL010000172.1:0-6005 GCA_050748985.1 Nitrososphaera sp.
CCTTACAAATACACAGAGAGGAGCTGATTCTCTGTGTGTGTTGAAATGATGTTATCATTTAAAGATAATCATGTTCAACCCCTGCCTATCAACCACGTTTATTGATTTTATTGTACTCATGAAAGACATCATAAATGGTCGCAGGATAACCCACCATTCCAATGAAAAGCCATCAAACCTACATAGCATCGGAACATGACAGCAGTTGAAATAAAAGATCTGTGGTACTTTCCATCATGAGGCAGTTGCCACATTATTCCTGTAGTGTGGAGATGTCTTAATCCGTTTCTATTGCTGTGGCGTTGCTAGTTCTGCTGTTGCAAATCTTGCACCAACGTTGGTGACTCTTATTTTGATGTTCTGTCCGACTTTGCCGTCTTTTACAAAGATTACGAATCCCTGTACTCTGGCAATGCCATCGCCTTTTCTGCTTGTTTCCGTAATCTGTACGTCGTATTCCTTCCCTGCTTCCACAGGCTTGGAACCAAAGCCGCCGCCGAAGCGGTTGCCTCCGCCAAATCTTCTTTCACCGTATGACATTAGGTAAGCAGAGCCAGCCGTTGATTGTCATATAAATGCTGGTAATGAACGCACCTGGAATTATAACGAGACTCGCTCGATTCAAGCGATGGCGAGTGTGTAGTCTATTTCCTGTTGCAGTCCTTATTAACCCGCGTTCTGCATTTTGTCATCTCATGGCGCCAGCTTCCGTTCATGAAATACTCTAGATGGTTAATGCCATCACGGTCTGGCACAGTTCTTTCCTGACCATTCTTTGGAGAGCTGGATCGGATCAGAGCAGGAGAGGAACTTCTAAAATTTGGCAAGGCTACTAATGCCGACTCTCCTTGTTCAGTTGCTCTACCGCGAACGCACAATCGGAGCAGTATCGTTCTATAACTGACATGTCATTCCCTATCGAGTACACAACTTCTTTCGTGGCTGGCTGACCACACTTCAGACAACTTTTTGGAATCCTGAAATTACTGGCATTGTGGAACGGTCTAATTGAAGAGAAATGCTTATCCGTCATCATCCGGATACCACTTTTGCCCAATAAGAACGTAGGCATGACATCTGATTTTCATAAAGGACTGGCCCTTTACGAATGTAAAGGTCTGGTGTTATATGCATGACTTTCCAATGAAAAAGGTAGCAGATGGCCAAGGACCCCGTGTGCGGAATGTTTGTGGAGGAAAAGCACGACGCGATCACGTACAATGGTGAAGGGAAGGAGTATTTCTTTTGCAGCACCCAGTGCCTTAACGAGTTCACAGCCCCTGAGAAGGAACTGAAAAAGCTAAAGAGGCTAACGGCCACAAGCATCGGGCTCACAATTCCAATAACCATTCTCACCTATCTGGTCGTTTTTCCGATGGAACTCAACAACTACATCCTCCTTGCACTGGCTACGCCGGTGCAATTTTGGGCAGGCTGGAGGTTCTACATGGGAACATGGGACGCGATAAAGTCCAAGGCGTCAAACATGGACACCCTGATTGCGATAGGCACAAGCGCTGCCTACCTCTACAGCGCAGTGGTAACATTGTTGCCCGGCTTCTTTCCGTTTGAGAGCGTATACTTTGAGACAGCCGCAATAATCATTACGCTTATCCTGATAGGGAGGCTTCTTGAGACGCGCACGAAGGAGAAGGCGTCGCACGCTGTCAGAAAGTTGCTGGACCTTCAGCCCAGAATGGCCAGGGTCATTAGAGAGGGCGCTGAAGTAGAGGTTCCAGTCGAGGAAGTGCAGGAAGGCGAGCTACTTGTCGTCAGGCCGGGTGAAAGGATTCCCACTGATGGAAAAGTGGTCGATGGCTATTCGACGATCGATGAGTCCGCTATCACTGGAGAGAGCATACCTGTGGATAAGGCGACTGGAAGCGAAGTGATTGGAGCAACAATCAACAAAAGCGGTCTGTTGAAAATCCGGGCAACAAAGGTGGGTCAGGATACCGTTCTCTCGCAGATAATTGCTCTAGTTGAAGAAGCAAGGTCCGGGAGGGCGCCTATGCAAAAGATGGCTGACCAGGTGGCCAAGTACTTTGTTCCTGCCGTCGTCGCAATCGCAATTGCTGCAGGGCTTGCATGGTACCTCATCGGTGGTATCGGTCTGAGCTTTTCACTGCTGGCATTCGTTTCAGTCATTATAATCGCCTGTCCATGTGCGCTAGGTATTGCCACGCCTGCAGCACTGATGATGGGAACAGGTAAGGGAGCCGAAAACGGGATTCTCTTCAAGGGTGGAGAATACTTGGAAATAGCGCGCAAAGTCAGGACTGTTGTATTTGACAAGACGGGAACGCTGACTAAGGGTCAACCAGAAGTTACCGACGTGATTGCGATATCTGGGGCTGAACAAGGTGAGCTGCTGAGGCTTGCAGCAATAGCAGAATCAGGTTCGGAGCATCCTTTGGGTCAGGCCGTTGTCAGAAAGGCCAAGCAAGAAGGGAATATAGTCGCGATTCCAGATACGTTTGCAGCGGTGGCCGGGCATGGTCTTAAGGCGTCATATTCGGGCCATGAGATTCTGATCGGCAACAGGAAGCTGATGGATGACAATCAAGTCGAAGTGACGGGAAGTATCAATTCCAGGCTGGAGGCACTTGAAGCCGAGGGCAAGACTGCAACGATTGTCGCGATTGACAGAAATCTTTCCGGGATAATCGCGCTTGCTGATACTGTAAAAGAGAATGCAAAAGAGGCAATAGATTCCCTCAAGTCGATGGGGATGGAGGTCATGATGCTCACAGGCGATAATGAGCGAACCGCGAAAGCCATAGCCACAACGCTGGGCATCGACAGGGTGAAGGCCCAGGTTATCCCGCAACAGAAAGAAGAAATCATAGCGGGATTGAAATCAGAGGGCAAGACCGTGGCGATGGTCGGTGACGGCATTAACGACGCCCCTGCTCTGGCCCGTGCCGATCTTGGAATTGCAATAGGTTCAGGTACCGATGTTGCAAAAGAAACAGGCGGAATAATACTGATAAAAAACGATCTCAGAGATGTTGTCACGGCATTCGAGCTTGGAAGAAAAACCGTTTCGAAGATAATGCAGAACCTCATGTGGGCGTTTGGCTACAACACCGGCCTGATACCTGTGGCAGCTGGAGCATTGGTGCCTGTCTTTGGTGCAGGCATGTACGAATGGCTGCCTTTCCTAGCAGCAGGCGCGATGGCTATGAGCTCTGTTTCGGTAGTTAGCAACTCTCTACTGCTCGGAAGATACAGGCCAAGGTTCGCACCGAGCAAGCCCAGAGATAGGCAGACCTATTCAAATGGAGAGATAAAGACGATATACGCGCCACAGGCAGAATGATAGGCTAGTATCCGTACTTTTTCGGGTTACCATCAAATTCGCTCTTGCACATGGAGGAGCAGAGGAAAATCTTTTTTCCTCCCACTTCAGAAATGAATTTGGCTTTCTTTTCGTCCACCATCATTTTGCATACAGGATCTTTGAACATGAGTGTTAATCGAGATCATAGGATAGATAAAGGCTACAGTTTACAATTGTAAAATGGATAAGCACTAATACACTCAGCTTCAATTATCGAACTTGTGCGAAACACGGGTGATTTAAGAAGCCACTGATTTTTCTACTCCCGAAGGATTATTGCTAGTACTTTGGGGGCGCAGGCCTAGGCTGCGTCTGCAGTTCTAGCACTTGTGTTCCGATCAGCAATTTCTCGCAGATGGCTGCATGATGAAGTTTTCGAGTTACGATCGCTATTTTGTTGCTTCGTGAACGCACAGGATATTACCTTCTGTATCCTTGAACCATGCCGACTTTAGGGACCCAAGGGTCGCTATGCCGTTGATGGTGCGGATGCCGGCGGCCGGCATGTCGTATTCCTCAAAGACGACGCCTTTCTGCTTCAGGGATTTGACCTCGGCCTCAATGTCGCCGACTTCAAAGGTCGCCACCGTGTGGTCTGCCTTGGTGGGAGCCCTCTTGTATAGCTCTATACTGGTGCCATTTCCGCATTCGAACAAGGCCACGTCTTTCATGCTGGCATTCAGAGGCGTCAGGCCAAGTTTGGTACGGTAGAAGGTCTTTGCTCGATCCAGATCCACGACTGGGATTGTTGTTCTAACTGGAGATTTTGATAACATTTGACTTTACCGGATTGTGGATTTGCGTTCAGCTTCTTAAGCGTTATCTGAACACCCAGAGCGGCGATTAGCTGTCCTTATATGACTGGAAGTGAATAAAATGCGAAATAGGAAATGGCTCAACTTGCAAGAGGAGTCAGAGGCTCATCAGTCAAGGATCTCATATCCGAATTCGAAAATGTTAGAAAAAAGACGATGGAGTTATTCCGTCCTCTGAAAGTGGAGGACGCAGTCATACAATCAGATGCATTTGGCAGTCCGCCGAACTGGCATATCGCGCATGTCACCTGGTTTTTTCACAAGGTTTTGGAGAAGCACGGCGCTAAGCTTGATTCTGACGGAGACTCGGATTTCAAGCTGGATTATCTGAACTCTTACTATCAAAAATACGGCAATATACTCCCAAAGCCTGAGCGCGGGAAATTCCCGCGTCCGACAGTACAGGAAACGCTGCGCTACCGGTCATTCATCGAAGGAAAGGTTACGGGGTTCCTCAGGGAGGCAGAGAAGATGAGAGGCGACAATGTCTCTGAGGAGCTTAAGTACGACATCATGCTAGGGAACCAGCACGAAATGCAGCACCAGGAATTGATGATCTATGACTTCCAGCATTACTTCCAGCGGTTTCCTGATCCTCTTGACAACTATGCGCCGGTGCGAGTAAGCGATCCCCCGGCATCTCGGTCGGAAAAACCGATAGGCATGGCTTCAATCCCGGGTGGAATTTTTGAAGTAGGCTACAACGGCTCAGGCTTTTGCTATGATAACGAGTTGCCAGAACACAAGGTCTTTCTACAGCCATTCAAGATAGACTTGGCCCCAGTAACAAACGGCGAATACAAGAAATTCATGGAGCAAGGTGGCTACGAGGACTACAAGTACTGGCTCTCTGACGGCTGGGATCTAGTAGAGGAAAATGGTTGGAATTCGCCTCTTTACTGGGAGAACAGCAAGGAGGACGGAGTCTGGGTAAAGAAGGATTTCAGAGGCGTCCGGCCGATCGACCTGGACGAACCTGTTGTTAACGTAAGCTACTATGAAGCAGACGCGTACGCAAGATGGGCCGGAAAGAGACTTCCTACTGAAGCCGAATGGGAAAAGGCGGCAAGCTGGAATGATGACCTCAGAGCCAAGATGCTCTACCCGTGGGGGAACGAGCCACCAGGTATAGATCATGCCAATCTACTCGAGTCCTACCAGTGGGGTCCCTCCAAGGTTGGCTCATATCCTAGGGGAAAGAGCTATTATGGTTGTCACCAGATGGTAGGCGACGTGTGGGAGTGGACTTCATCGGAATATGTTCTGTACCCGGGCTTCCGGTCGCTGTTTCCTGAATACACCGACAAGTGGGCTATTAACCAGAAGGTGCTAAGGGGTGGCTGCTTTGTGACGCCATCGCTGCAGATAAGGAACAGCTATCGAAACTACTTCAAGCCACACGAGCGAATTCTGTTCGCCGGCTTTAGGTGCGCGGCTGACGGCTGACCTGTTGGCAGAAGCTTCATGCGGGAGCCAAGAGGCAGAGATCGAACCAGCGATTATCGTCCATAAAGTGCTTCTTGACGGCAAGACCACACTGCCTGACCAGAATCTCGATGCGCCGCACGCTGTATTTGTGGGAGTTCTCTGTGTGAATGGTTTCACCCGCCAGAAAATCAAACTTCTTACCAACGGCGTCCACATGTACGGACTGGTTCTTCTTGGAAACCAAGTGCATTTCTATTCTATGCGCGTTCTTGTTATGGAAGGAAAGGTGATCGAATAAAGACAGATCAAAGCGGCCTCCAAGCTCCCTGTTGATCCTTCCTAATACGTTTAGGTTGAATTTCGCAGTAATTCCAGCTTTGTCATTATAGGCTGCCTCCAGAGTCTCCACGTCCTTCTCC
>JBOGQL010000173.1:0-1596 GCA_050748985.1 Nitrososphaera sp.
GGTCAGCTCCGCGGATGTCCCCGCAGCAATAGCCAATGGGGGTACCGGCTATAGACTTTCGACGGACGACTGGACAGACGCGCTGAACTGGATCTCGGTGAACACAGAGCCAGATGCGGTAGTTGCATCATGGTGGGACTACGGATACTGGATAACGACACTTGGAAACAGAGCGACGTTGGCGGATAACGCGACAATCAATTCAACACGCATCGAGACCATTGCAAAGATGCTTATTTCAGACGAGCAATCAGGGATCAAGATCGCCCAGGATCTCAAGGCTGATTATATTGTCATATACATAGTTGGGCAGGTAAGGTATATCGGAACAGCTAACGCGGAAGGCACCAATTCCACTGCAGGTCAGACAATCCCGATTTACACGCTTGGCCAGGGCGGGGATGAGAGCAAGAAACAGTGGTTCATGCGCATAGGCGGCTTTGACGAACACAAGTACATCGAGCCCGACGGGTTCACTCCCACGCCAGAGTTCTGGAATTCTACTCTTCTCGGAAGGCTGATTCCATTCGAACTACTGAGCTATGTGCCTATCGGAGCAGAGGGAGGGGCAGCAGAGGGTTCAGCTGTGTGGCGACAGGGCCTTACAGGCCTTTACGCCCAGAACGTAAAGTATCCTGCCGATGGCGCTGCAGACCAGCCGCTTCACCTGGTATATTCATCTCCCAGCTTCAACGATAAGGAGAATATCATGTTCGGGGTATTCATTTACAAGGTCAATCAAGAATATTCTAACGATATAGCGGTCATCGAAACGACTCAGGGCACCATCAAGATTGAATTCTTCCCCGAGGCTGCGCCAGATCACGTTGACAACTTCATAAGCCTTGCGAAAAAAGGCTTCTACGATGGCACACTCTTCCACAGAATTGTCCCTGGCTTTGTGATCCAGGGCGGAGACCCCAACACAGCTAGTAGCACCGATAGAGACATCTGGGGACAGGGCGGGCCGGGCTATACTATTGAAGCGGAATTCAATGACATTCCTCACGACAGAGGAATAGTGTCGATGGCGCGGGCTATGGACCCAGACAGCGCCGGTTCGCAGTTCTTCATTGTACTAAGGGGCGACGACCTCACGAAGGGGGCCCTCGACAACCAATACACGGTCTTTGGAAGAGTCATAGAGGGCATGGACGTGGTTGACAAGATTGCCGCAGTGGAGACAATTGTAGTTGGAGGTAACAGTGATAACAGACAACCTGCAGATCCTGAAGCGGCGAGAATCCTCTCGGTTGAGATTGTCGCGAAATAGCCGCAACGCAATCGAACATTCGCCTATCGATAAGCGAAGAAGGATTATAATAATACCGGCGAATCAGGTAGTTCAAAGTCTATCTTTGTCATGAAAAGAATTGCTCTAGTAGGGTGCGGCAACATAGGGAGCAGACACCTTCAGGCCATTGCGAAACTGCCGTTTACCTGTAGCGTTCAAATAATCGAGCCAAGCGAGACCGCGCAGCGAATAGCAAAGTCGCGGCTTGCTGAAGTTCCTCACTTCACGAACAAGATCGATTTCCACTGGAACGTGTCACTTCGCGATCTGAAAAGTGAATCAGACCTGACTATAGTAGCTAC
>JBOGQL010000174.1:0-6375 GCA_050748985.1 Nitrososphaera sp.
ATCGACAGGCCCCCTCACCAAAAGGTCGCGGATCGACCGAAAGCCGGCCTCCTTGAGGCGTTTTTCCGTGGCCGGCCCTATCTCCTCAATGCCGGAAAGCGCCAGCCTGCTCAAAGCATCCTCCGCAGCCAAGTGCTACTACCTTTGCGGGTGCTACTAATTAGGATTGATAAAACGACGAAATTCGGCGCGTGCGCCGCTGGAGCAAAATATATATCTTTGTTCTTTCTGGCTACCTAAGATATAGGGATATGATGGAAAGCAAGACGTTGGTCGTGACGGCTCTTGCGACTGTCATGGTGCTGTCTTCACTCGTGTACTTCTTCCCGAGCGCAGAGGGACACGGTGTACAGGCACAGCTTCAGAGCAGATTCGTAGAGATTGACAATGAGCAGTTTACTGACCTGAACCTGAACACAGGTGAGACGATGACTGTAACGGGTGAACTGAACAGCCGCGTGAACAGGCCACTCAGAGCATGGCTGTCGCTATTCAGCGAGTCAGCAAACGCAGGCAACAGATGGGAATTCCTAGAGAGAGATACCCCCGGCATCATATTCGACATCCCACCAGGAGCAGTAGTCGACTACTCGATCACCGTTAAGGCACTTGAGCCAGCAACATACCACGTACATACGCAGCTTAACATAGAGCACGTGGGTCCAGGTCTCGGCAGGGGTGAGACAGTGTTCGTTACTGGGCCGGCCATCTTGAAGGAGATCCCGTATGGCAACATCCTCTACCAGTGTGTCATAATCGGCGTAGGTCTTGGCGTAACATTCGCAACAAAGCCGTGGCAGGTCATCTAAGCCACACTCTCTTTTCCTTTTTGGCCTTCATGTCCAGCGATAGCGAAAGGTCAGTATGAACAACTATTGCGTTTGATTGGTCATTTGCTTGACAAGTTCGTACTTTGAGGCGTAACCTCTCGGATTTATCATCAACCCTTTGTAGTTGAATGTTGAAGAGTTGCCAACGATCACAGTCGTTATCATCCCAAGCATGTCCTGGTGATCCAGCATTTTCTCCAAAGTCGTCAATGCAACCTCCTGGCTTTCCCTGTAGGCTCCCTTCACTATAGCCACGGGAGTTTCTGGCTTACGATACCTTAGGAATATTTCGCGGGTGTCCCGAAGCTGGTGCACCCTCTTCTTGCTTGCGGGGTTGTAGATAACGGTGACATAGTCGCCCATCGCTGCAGCTTCAACCCTCTTTACAATGATATCCCACGGGACGAGGAGGTCGCTCATGCTGACTACGGCAAAGTCAGTCATCAGAGGTGAGCCGACCAGAGCGGCGCATGAATTCAGTGAAGACACTCCGGGGATTGATTCGACATAGATTCCGCTATCCCTGTCCCACCCCTTTTCTGCGAGAATTTCATAGATAAGCCCAATCATTCCATAGATGCCAGGGTCTCCAGACGATACGAGCGACACGATCCTCCCGTTTTCTGCAAACTCTATCGCCTGGTTAGCCCTTTCGACTTCCTGGGTCATTGCATAGCGATATACTTCCTTTCCGGCGATCAGGTCCTCTACCAAGTTGACATAGGTTTCATAACCCACAATGACATCGCTCTGTTCAATGACCTGCCGCGCGCGGTACGTCATGTGGTCATGGCTGCCGGGCCCGACTCCCACTACGTACAGCCTGCCCTTTGCACTGTCCATTTTCAAAAGTTGAGAATGGCAGAAAGTAATTTATCCTTTTCCGGCTTTGCCAGCTAGCTCAAATTCTTCGTGCAGCGCCCTCACCGCCTGCTCGCAGTCCCTGTCGTTTACGACAAAGGCCAGGTTTAGTTCAGATGATCCCTGCGCGATCATGATAACGTTGACTCCGCGCTTGGCTACGGCGCCAAAAACCTTTGCTGCCACGCCCTTTATTCCGCGCATGCCAGAGCCCACGACCGCAATCACTGCCACGTCGTCGTTGACATTGACCTGCTTGATGACCTTGCCGAGCAGGTTGAGTTCGAGCGTTGTAGTTGCCTTGTCAAGGTCGCTCTTTCTGACGACCATCGATATGCTAGACTCTGAAGGGCTCTGTGAGATCATCATGATGTTGACCCTGTTCTTTGCAAGCGTATCAAATATCTTGGCGGCAGTTCCGGGGGCGCCGACCATTCCGCCGCCGCTGACGTCAATGAGCGCGGTATGGCGGATAACGCTGACGGACTTGACAATCCTCCGGGATTCCCTGCTGGGATTCTGGGTAATCACGGTGCCTGCATGCTGTACATTGAAGGTATTGCGAATCCTGATAGGGATTTTTGTGTCCATAACCGGCTCGAGAGCCCTAGGGTGCATGTACTTTGCTCCAAAGAGGGCCATCTCCATTGCTTCGGCGAATGACACCTCTTTGAGCACCTGTGCCTCTTTGACGATCTTTGGATCCGCTGTCATCAAACCATCGACGTCGCTCCAGAGCCAGGACTCATCCGCACCGATGCTTGCCGCTATTATAGTTGCTGTGTAGTCGGACCCTCCGCGGCCGATTGTGGTCGTGTTGCCGTACTGGTCTGCACCTACGAACCCAGTCACAACCGGAACAATGCCGTCCTTGAGCAAGGGCTCGAGCTTGTGGCTCACCCGCAACTTTGTTGTGTCCATCAATGGGCGGGCCTCGCCGAAATTCGAATCGGTAAGAATGCCGGCTTCTTTGCCAGTAAGGTACTCCGACCTGATGCCTATGTCCCGCAGCGAGAATGACAGGATAGGAGTCGAGAGCCTCTCGCCAAACGACATTAGGTAGTCCAGCGATTTTGGCGTGACCTCGCCAAGCAGCACAATCCCGCCAAGCACATCCTCCAGCTCCCCCATAACTCTTTTCACAATCCCAGACGCTTCGCTCCTGAGCTTGCCATCACTGATTGTTCCCTCGACTATGTCTAGGTGCGTCTTGGAGGATTTTCTCACGAATTCGTCTATGGACTGCCTGTCTCCTCGCCTGACGCTCTCCGCTATTGCAAGCAGCCCGTCTGTCATGCCACGAACTGCGGAAACGACGCAGACGATACTGTTGGATTTGGCATGCGACTTGACAAGTTGCGCGACTTTGCGGAGCTTGTCGGGGGAATCCACGGCAGTCCCGCCAAACTTCATTACGAGGCGCATATGCTTAGTCCTGAACTCTTGGCGCCAGGTAAAAATGGATCCTGCCTACGTTTGCTATCTTGAATTCGAGCCTCAATGGCATCTTGCTAGAGTACTCTGCGGTGACAGAGCCCCCCATCGGGACTACGGCCTTTGTTATCTTGGACAGGTAATCAAGGCTGTATGTGGCCTTGCTTTCTTCCTTGACCATCAGCTCTTCCAGTCCCTCGTTGCCGGCTTCTAGGCTAACGTCTGCTTCGCCAGAGTCGCCCCTGCCAGCAAAGCCGACGCGGCCTGACTTTGATTCGATCGAGATGTATTCGGACACAACCTGGACATCGGATAGTATCTTGTCAAACGCCATCGCGCTAAGCACGACCTTGGAGTTAAAGTTGAGCTTTGGGAGAGGCGTCGAACTCGCAGAACTTTCTATCAGCCGCGTCTTGTAGTCCCTCTTGTAGCCGTTTGACATCCTTACGTGAAGAGTGCTGTCTTCGCCGAGGCCGATCTCGATTGCGTCCTTCTTGTCAGCCCTTTTGACGAGCTTGGAGAATTCATCGACCCGTATGCCGAATTTTACGACACTGTCGCATTCGTACTTTTCAAAGGCGGAATTGGGCCAGTAAATATCAATTAGCGCAATGTGGGAAGGGTCCATCCCTCTGAATGAGATCCCTTCTGCGGCTGCTTCGAATGTCGCTTCATCCACCAGCGTTGAAATTGCGGAGGCCACAGCCTTCCACTCGTCAGGGGACTTTGTGCGAGCTACAAATACCAATTTGAGCTATTTGGGAGCTCATACGGATTTTAAACATTGCTGTCACAAGAATCCATTAATTCATCGCCGCCTACTGGCATTGTGTACCGTTCGCCATGAAAAGACGCCAGTTCATTGCCATTGCCATTGTGCTAGTAGTCGCAGGTATTGTGGGAATTGTTTCGTCTGGCTATTACGCTCGGCCGCTGCACAGCAGCATGAGCGACACAGACCAGGGGCTCCTGACAATAAAAGAATTGTTTGCAAGGGGCGTCTACCAGCACCTTGTCGAGACAAGGTTTGATCAGGAAAGTGTAGATATCATGCGAGGCGGGAATGTCACTGTGCAATTTACTGTGGAACATTTCAGCCACGTTTGGTGGGAATCGGCCACCGTGAAAAACTTTCAGAACAGGTTCACGAACTATTCTCCATCCGGCGACGAGGTACCGGCCGGCAACTACCTGAAGTACTCTCCTCCAGAAATGGTTCTCCCAAGCAATTCAACTGCTCGGGGCTCGGTCACGATCTCTTTGCCAGCAGACGTGCCGAACGAAATGCTCAACACGACCATCAAGATAACGGCTTCTTTTGATGTCACTTATGTCCTAGCCGGGGATGAAAACGTGGCGAGAAATCCCGACATTCTGTATATCAGAATAATTGGCTAGGCGTAGTTGCGCCACGTGTGGTTACACCTTGTGCATCGGTAGAACTGGGTGGTCGCCTCGTCTGCGGATCTTGTCTGCAGCATCCACCAGAAGGCTGTGCCATTCCTGCACTCCGGGCATTCAATGCTGGTCGTGGGCAGAGCATCGACGACATCACCGTCCATCACCTTGAGGGGAGAGTCAATGCCACTGGCTCTCCTGCCATTACCTTCGCTGCGATGCAACTCTTCGGCTTTTTTGGATTTTAGGCCGCATTTTGGGCAGACAAGCGTGCCCTCGGACCTGGGTTTTAGGCGAGGGTGTGTTTCGCATTGAGGGCAGAACCGCAATAAGTAAGCACCCCCAGCTACTTGAGGGCAGACTTGATCAGTCCGGCCAAATCCTTGGAGTACTCTGCCGCAGAGGCCGACGCATCTTGGATGACCTCCATGGGATCCTTCCTCTTCGTAACGACCTTGAGCTGGTACTCGTTGGTGAGCGGATGTTTTTGGATCACACCGGCAAAGTCCACGCTCTTTTCCTTCAGTAATTCATGTTGTACAACGTACAGAATTGAAATGTCCTCTTCGCTTACTTTTAGTTCGATCTCATTATCCTTAACATCTGAAACCTCCGCAAGCATAAAGCGTCAAGACAGACAACTACTTATTGAGGATATAAATGATACCATGCAGACCGGCTGGATGGCACAGAGCAGTTTCATCGCAGACGCCATTCTTTCCAAATCGCAGGACAGCGTAAAGCCCGAGCAGCCATTAACTCTGAGCCTGAGCTTTCAGATCGACGGCGGGATACGTGAGGCATTTTCGCAAAAGAACTGGGAGCGCGCGTACAACAAACACGACAACGGTTTCAGGATGACGATCGAAGTTGACCTCAAATCAGGGAGAAAGACGATCCTTCCGCTCAAGTTCGTTAGAAAGGCGGCGCTCTTTTGGACACGCAATCCCAAAATTCAGTACAGGATCTGGGTGTCGATAGTGAGGGACGACGAGCCCTTTTACCCGCTCACAATAGAGGAAGCGCAGTCGCTTCTGTTTGATGTGAACAAGGTGATGGAGTTGAGCGGTAATGACCTTCATTCCGGCCAGCACAGGCTGCATGCGGACATCAAAGTCTCGTGGGGGAAGCACGATTATACGGATCCGGCCGAGATCAGGGGCAGCTCAAACGAGATAGAACTCTTGCGCGTCGCAGCCTAGCCGCCACTACCACCATTTATAAGATTAAGACACGTAACTATTGTCCGTGCAGTCAAGCGACGTGCTCGGTAAGGAAGCCGAGCTATTCGTGCCATTGCCAAATGGCAGGATAAAATGCACCGCCTGTGCCCGATATTGCGAGATACCGGAAGGTAAGGTCGGTCTTTGTGGAATAAGAGGCGTTGTAGACAACAAACTCCGGCTGCTAGTCTACGGCAGGGTAATCGCGGGTCATGTGGATCCGATAGAGAAAAAGCCCGTAACCCATTACATGCCTGGCACCGATATTTTTTCGATTGCAACTTCGGGTTGTAATTGGTTGTGCCATCCGAAGGGAACCCAAATTTTGATGGCAGACGGAGGTCACAAACGTGTTGAAGAAATTGCCGCAGGGGAATTGCTCTGGTCATACGAGACAGAAAATGGATTCAAGATCGTCCCCTCGGTTGTGACGCATACTGGGACGCGGGTTGCCGAAATATACGAAGTGAGATATGGCAACGCGGGCAGTGGTCGTTTCTATGCAACAAAAGAACATCCCGTCCTCACTCAGTCAGGCTGGAAGGAGATCGCTCAGCTAACTGAAAGAGACTCGATACTCAAGGTATGGTATCAGAACACCCCAGAGTGGAAGTCGAGGAGAAGAGAAT
>JBOGQL010000175.1:0-1944 GCA_050748985.1 Nitrososphaera sp.
CAGACATCCTGCGCGGTTACGAGCGCGCCGCCTGACGCTCAGCGCCGCTCAACTCGCTACTGTCCAGTTCAGAGAGAACGACCGTGTTTGAGGTTCGACGGCGCCAAGATCCACGTCCATCACGAGAACAGGTGTCACCAGTACCCGCCTCGGAAAGACTTCGTTCACAAGATCCCTGCACTGCACGCTGGTGACAATTCCGAGACAAAGGACGACCGCGGCAACGAGGATCAGCATCCAGCGGCGCACGCGGAGCATCGGCGAACGATCCTCCATCATGGCTTCCAAGGGGATGTCCCGCCTGTTGTTGACGTTGAGAGGAGAGCGACGGTCCGGTGAATCACTCTACGCGGCCTCTTCACGCTCAGCCAGAGGCGCTGAGGGCTGAGTCTGACGAAGTGCTCGGATCAGATCCGGCATCTGCTTCGATCCCTTGACATGGTGGAAGCGGGTCTCGGCCTCGAGCACCGCCGAGCCCACCCAGCGCAGGATCATCGAGCCGCCCTTCCAGCGCTTGACGTTGCGGGTGAACTTCGCGATCGCGCCGTTCAGGTTCTCGATCGGGTTCGTGCTGCGCAGCGTCTTCCAGAGCGCGCCCCGGATCCCCAGGCGCTGGAGCGTCAGCGTCTCCTCCAGACCCTCGCGCAGCGAGCGGGCCGCGCTCGGCTGCTCCTCCTCGAGCGCCCGCGCCAGCTGTTCGAGCCGGCGCTTCGCCGTCTTCGCGTTCTCGAGCTGATAGGCCTCGTGGAGCGCCTTGCGGATCCGCGGCCGCATCGCCTCGGGCAGATGCTCCAGCACGTTGCGGATCTTGTGCACCTGGCAGCGCTGCACCACGGCCAGGTCGCCGCAGCTCTCCCGGAGCGCCTTGCGCAGGGCCGGGGAGCCATCGATCCCGAACAGCAGCGGGCGGTCCGCCGACAGACCCCGCTCGACCAGGTCTCGGAGCAACGATCGGGCCACGGCGGCGTTCTCCGTGGTGCCCTCCCAGAGCCCGAGCACGTGCTTCTGGCCGTCGGCGGCGATGCCGAGCGCCACCAGGACCATCCGCTCCAGGAACGCGATTCCATCGATCATCACGACCCAGAGATCGAGCTCCGCGAGCGACCGCGACAGGCACTCCGAGAGCTTCTGCTGGCTGAGCGCCACGAAGCGCCGGGAGACGGCGCTGCGCGAGCTCGCGCGTCCCCGCACCCCCTCCGGCAGCTCCGGCTGCAGGCCCTCGTAGCGCCGGGTCGCCACCCCGCTCGCGATCGCTTCGAAGGTCGCCGCGTCCAGCGCCTGCCGATCCGTCGCCCAGCAGAAGCTCGGCAGCGCGAGCTCCTGCTCGGCCACCGAACGCACCCGAGGCCGCCGAAGCGCGACCCGACGCCCGCCCAGGGTGATCTCCGCGGGGGCGTGGCCGCCCCGGTACGCGGTCCGATCCGCCGCGTGCTGGCGCAGCGGGCCGCACAACGCCGTCCGATCCTGCTCCATCATCTGCTGCAGGACCTCGAGCCCCGTGTGGATGCACAGCTCCATCACGGCGGCCCTCGAATCGATCAGCGTCGAGAGCAGGGGCAGCGGCAGCTCGATCGCGAGACGCTGTTCCTTCGGCTGCTGCTCGTGACTCTTCCCAACCTGCGTGCGATCCTTGGCCATGGCGGTGGTTCCTCCTTTTCTTGCCAACCTCTCCATACCGGAGAGGGAGAGGAACCGCCGCTCTCTTATCTCAACCTCTCAGGAACCTCCGGGACATTCCCCAACTTTGCCCAGTTCGGCTCACCGACCGCCGCGCTGCTGACGGTGCGCTACGACTTCGGCGATTAGATGAACACACAATGGCAGGGGCAACCATGAATCAAGCACATCTTGAACTGTTGACGAGCGAAGACTGGGCCAGTTGGATCGCGAACGATCTCATCCCTCGGGCGCTCCCGAGCGTCGAGCTGGGAGATCATCTGATCG
>JBOGQL010000176.1:0-2971 GCA_050748985.1 Nitrososphaera sp.
ATGATCCCGCTGATTCAGGATCTTAACTCCAATCCGGGCATATCTGCCGTTTTTGGCAGCATGGAGGTAAGCCCCTTGTGGTGGGCGCTATCCCTTGGAGCGAATCTCGGGGTCAACGGCACCCTGATCGGCTCAAGCGCCGGGATTATTGCGGCCGGCCTCAGCGAGAAGAACGGCCACCCGATCAGCTTTAACCGGTGGTTCAGGGTGGGATTTCCGTTCATGATACTTACAGTCGCGATCGGCACTGTTATCCTTGTCATAGATGTCCTGCTCCGGATCTAGCGCAAGACAATTTATACTGCAGAACCAGCAGTATGGCTCTGCATGGCCGGCGGCAGGAAAAAAACCAAGAATAAGCGAACGGATCTTTTGCGAAGCGCGGTGAAAGACTATGACATCAGACGCGATGATCTTCGCTCGATTTTCGATGGCATGGCCGACTCTGGAGGATTCGAATCTCGAAATCTTGCCGACGGGGTCAACATACTGCGAACTATGATCGACGAGCCCGGCTGCACAAAGTTCCTGTCTTTCGTCGGGGCCCTGATGTCCACCGGCGTACGGGGTATCATACGCGATATGATAAAGAACAAGATGTTTGACGTAGTCATAACAACATGCGGAGCGCTCGATCACGACATCGCCCGGACCTATGACAAATACTATGCTGGAGATTTTCGCATGGACGACAGGATGCTCTTGTCCAGGCGTGTCCACCGGCTGGGCAATGTGCTCGTGCCTATGGACAATTACGGCCCGCTCATAGAGCAAAAGGTGCAGGCGTGCTTGCGAGACATGTACATGCAGGGAAGCCGCCAGGTTGCAACTTACGAAATTACAGATTACATTGGAAGCACACTTGATAAATCCTCGTTTCTCTACTGGGCTCACAAAAATGAGATCCCGGTAATAGTCCCCGGAATCGTGGACGGGGCGGTCGGGAGCCAGGTATGGCTATTTTACCAGCAGCACAAAGATTTCAAGATAGACGTACTCAAAGACGAGAACAGGCTGTCCGATCTGGTCTTTGACGCCAAGAAATCCGGCGCATTCATGCTGGGCGGCGGGATTTCAAAACACCACACGCTTTGGTGGAATCAGTTCAGAGGCGGCCTTGATTACGCCGTCTATGTCACAACCGCGCCGGAATGGGATGGAAGCCTGAGCGGGGCGCTGGTTGCGGAGGCGATATCTTGGGGTAAGGTCAGCACCAAGGCGCGGCAGACTACGATCCACGGAGAAGCAACGACGCTCCTTCCATTCATCTACGCCGCGCTTGTCGCCAGAAAGAAAACGTAATATACGTTTTTCAGAAATACATCGGGAAAGACCGTTCGGCTAAGGAAATTTGCGGAACGTAATCTACCTAGCAATATTTAAAAAATACTTACTAATTGATAACCGTGACGAGATATGGGCATGGAATTTTACGGTGATTCATACAAGGGAAACGACGAACCAATTTTTGTAGGAATTCCGACCTTCTTGAAGCTGCCGTGGGTGCGCAGCCAGCAAGAGTTGAACAAGATCAAGCCAGATGTGGCCATCATAGGGGAACCATTTGACTTTGGGACCACCATCCGTCCAGGCGCTAGGTACGGCCCCAGAGCGATTCGCGCTGCTTCGACCGTGCCATCACCGCCTTACGAGCACTTTAACATTGAAACCGGTGTCGACCCCTTTGGAGTCTTCCGCTCTGTAGACTACGGAGATGTCGTCGTTTCTCCAGGTGACGTAGTAGAGTCGCACAGGAGGATGACGGATAAGGTGAAGGAAGTGCTTGACATCGACGGCATACCAGTCATGCTCGGCGGCGACCATTCGATTACTTTTGCTAACGTCAGAGCGTTCGCCAAGAAACACAAGAACATAGGCATGATACACATCGACACCCATGCAGACTGTGCCCCCCAGGGGCTGTGCGGCTTCAAGTACGACCACGGGGCGCACATCAGAAGAATAATGGAGCTTGGCTGCCTCAAGGGCAAGAACTATACGCTGATCGGGCCGCGCGGCTACTGGCCGGGCCCGGACCTGTACAAGTGGATGGCGGATCAGGACTTCCAGTGGTTCACAATGCTCGACGTTGAAGAGCTGGGCATCGACCAGATAGCAAAGGAAGCGGCTGACAGGGCAAACGACAATGTCGACGGCGTCTACATCAGCTGGGACATCGATACCTTTGATCCCGCGTACGCGCCGGGGACAGGCGAGCCGGAGCCAAATGGGCTGACATCAAGGGAGGGCATGCGGTTAATGAGGCTGCTATCGACTTCGTTTGACCCTGACACCTTTGCCTTCGACCTTGTTGAAGTAGCACCGAACTACGATGTCAGCGACAACAATTCGTACAACGGTGGCATAACGTCCGGTCTGGCAAACAGGCTCATAGTGGAACTTCTGGCTGGGCTTTCGCTGACAAAGAAGAATCAGACTGAAGGCAAGCCAGTAAGGCCCCACTTTTACCGGGGCAAGGGCCATACCTACAGCTTTGGACAGCCCAAGGCGAAGGTGCAAAGGCGCAAATGATGCTATTCAGGGCAACCGTCAAGGGCGAACCCGACTCGCCTCCTTTTACGCGGACCTTTGACTACAGCACAGCAGACGAAGAGATATTCTTCAGCTCCGCCGATGCGGTTCAGGAAAAACTTCAACGCAGGATGAAAATAAACGCCAATGAAGCGCTAGTCGAATTCTGCGCATTCGTTGTCAAGGCTGTCCGGGCAGGCATGAGGGACAGCGACATCCAGAGAGATGCATCACGGCTCCTCACTCTCGATAGTGTTATGTTCGGAGTTCCAGAGACCTTGAGGAAGATTACATTTGAAGCGAGAGTGGACGGCAAACCAATTCGGAAAATTGAGCTCAGAGAACCCATTCCAATCGGCAGCTATATGCTTTCAGGATAGGACGCGCGAAGCATGATAGTTGACCAGATTAATCAAGTAGTAGAAGCATTTACGTCGCT
>JBOGQL010000177.1:0-1534 GCA_050748985.1 Nitrososphaera sp.
TATCAGCACCTGTCGGTACCAATAGAACCATTTGAAGTCTCGGACAGCTACCAGGTACGAGTCTTCTATGTCGCAGGTTACATCGCAGCGGAGAATTCCAAGTCCTCGTGGAGTAACAGATGGGCAGCGGGTGGATTAGTTGCCGGCCCGCCGGAAATAAATTCGAATAAATGATTTTAATAGAGCAGCCGGCATGACTGATCCGGTGGTTCGCAGAAGGCCTGAACTTGACAGCATTGCGAGAAAAATAGAGCGCTTTATCATCAAGTATGTTTCGGCAAGCGCTGCAAAAGGATTGGTCATTGGCCTAAGCGGAGGCCTTGATTCTTCAGTTGTTCTCAAGCTTGCTGTAAATGCCCTTGGGCAAGAAAGAGTATTCGGCCTGATATTGCCAAGCAGTGCCACGCCGGATCAAGACATCACGGATGCTATCGACTTTGCAAAGGATCTCGGGATACAATACAAAGTAATAAAGATAGAACCTTTAATCGAATCTTACCTGCATGCCCTGCCAGCAAACAAGAGGGCAAGTGGGAACCTTTCGGCAAGGATCCGCATGAACATCCTGTACTATCATGCGGCGCTCAGGGGATATTTGGTCGCGGGGACCTCTGACAAATCCGAAAAACTAGTCGGTTATTTTACAAAATACGGAGATGGCGCCGCCGATATTCTGCCGATAGCAGACCTCTACAAGACTCAGGTGCGCGCTCTTGCGTCATACCTGAAAATTCCTGCAGCAATAAAAGAAAAAAAGAGCAGCCCGCGACTCTGGAAGGGCCATCTTGCCGAAGAGGAACTCGGGCTCGGCTATGACAATTTGGATCCCATACTCCAGCTGCTGCTCGGCAAAAAAAAGCCAAGAGATGTGGCAAGCAAACTAGGAGTTTCACTAGTTGATGTCCAGAGAGTCAAGGATATGCTAGACAGGTCAGCGCACAAGCGCAAGCCAATTCCCTTTGCAAAGGTATAGCTATTCTACAATCTTGATTATCTTTTCGTCAACCCCAATGTCTGTAGGGCCGCCTTCCATGATTATTCTCACGGGGTACTCTTGCCCAACCCTGGCAGTGGAAAGCGGGACAAATGATGCGATGAGCTGGGCGCTTGTTGCCTGCGCGTTAAAGTCTACATTACGATAAGTGTAACTCGTCATATTTCCCGCGTCCGGCAAGAACCTGTACTGGATTGTCTTGAAATCCTTTTCGTCAATTTCCTCCAGCTTGCCATTCTGAACATAGCTAATAGTCATGCTGGTATGCCTGAACTCGCCCCTCAACCCCGCAAGGTCTGTATTGAGGAGCTCAGATGGCGCTTCTATTCTCAAGAGGTTCTTTTCTGGAAGCTTTTGAACAAGCCCAATGACGCCGGAGGAGTAGCGCACATATGCAGTCTTCCCAATCTCTGCCTCAACAACTCGTGTATCGGCGTTCGAATTGTCAGGCGCAGCCTGGAGAGGGTTAAAGAATAGGCCGACTATTAGAAGAGCTGCAAAGCCAACTCCGGCTGCTACAATAAAGATCAGGTACTGCCG
>JBOGQL010000178.1:0-6770 GCA_050748985.1 Nitrososphaera sp.
CATATTATTAGTTCAACGAACATCCATCATTCTAATCATGATGAAGGTGAACGTCAATGCTAATCACCTATGATAATATCAGCTATCAGGCGTCTGGCTCTGCATCCTCATCGTGAAGGCGACTAAAAAGCATTCTCGTTAGAGAGCAAAAAGCCGCAAGCGAACGATGTGTTTAGTTCCGCCGCCTTTCGGATAGAAATAGGAGGCAGCTCAGTCAAATGCCTTCTCTTCATAAATCAGTATTAACTCTGAATCTTCACTGCTGCCGGGTATGACTTAGCCATCGGCATTTAATTATCTACCGCCCTCATGCGCGAGATGGAGCAATGTTGGGGGATCTGCGATGCAATCATTGTTCGAGGAACGGCTTGTAGCGTTCTACCAGCTCTGACAGTGGAAACCTCTTCTTGCCGACGATCTTGATGTCGACTCGAAACTTCTTGTTCTGGACCTCGATGATGTTGTAGCTGTTCTCAAAGAAACCCCTGAATCGTTCAGAGGACGCTGTGCCCGCATATGCGATTTCAAGTGCGCCGAGCTTCCACAGCCAAGGCCTGTGCTTGTGCCCGCACAGGACCAGGTCCACCTTTGACTGGAGGCAAATCCGCAGAGCGTCGCCGGCGTCAAGTACTATGATCTTGTCAGTCCCTGTATCCGGGATCCCGATGAGATGATGATGCATGGCGACAATCTTGATCTTGTCTGGATAGCGAGCCAGTGTTTTTTCGATCCACAAGTTTTGCCTGTAGCCAACTTCCCCTTCGTCCCTGTCCGGCCTTGCAGTCCCTAAAGTCAAAATCATCGCATCGCCAAGATCATAAACCTGTTTTGACGGAAAGAATTTTTTGAACAAAAGGTAACCCGTATGACGGTAATCGTGGTTTCCTGCAAGAACGATAACATTCGGGCATATGAACCGCTTGAGCTCCGTCCTTGCTTTTTCAAATTGGACCAGCAGTCCCTCATCCGTAAGGTCGCCAGTTATGATGATGGAATCAGGGTTTAGCCTGTTCACCTCGTCCACAACTGCATCGAAGGCGCTCTGGACAAAAAGGCTCCCGAAGTGCAGATCTGACAGTTGAACTATTTGCAATGCGCACATAGATGCGCGCTAGGCATTATATAACAATGCACACAGGCGCGCAAAGCAATATTAACGCCATAGACAGATTTTACCAAACGGTTGCCAAAGCGGAAAATAAAGGAGGGCAAGCCACAGAGAAGATTGGGCAAGAAAGAGCTCCTCATAGTCCCGATCGCCATGGGCGGCGCCACGCTTGTGGCACTTGTGATAATACCGGCCTTTGCTCCGCCTCCTGACCCGGCTAACGTTTGCCTTAGGACGCATAATGTCGAAACGTTTCAGCTTTTTCCAAGGATACTCGTCCTCGTCGACGGCCAGATGAAACTGCTGCCAGATGACGTGGGCAAGCAGCCAAAGAACGGGCAGGAATGCTTGAGGCCTCTGCACACCGACAAGGCCGGGAACGAACTGCACATCGAATACATAAGGCCCATCAGGTTCACGATGGCGGATCTGATGAAGATCTATTCGTATGACAATAGCACGATAACAGTCGCTGACAATGCGACTGGGACAATCACGAAGCAGACTCTTGAGCTTGATAAATACAATGTCGCATATTCATACTTCTCCGCAGAGGCAGAAAATTGTGACACAAGTAACCTTGATGACCCTGATTGCTATTCATATCCTGGCAAGCTTTCTGAATTTCCGCCATTCACCAAGGACATGCTGGCAAGGATAGAGCTGACATCGAAGCAATAGAATAAATAGCGAAAAAAGTGCCTGCCAAATAAATTGGCGACAAAGACTTCGGCTGTGATCAGGGGCGACGGCACGGGACCGGAGCTGGTTGACGCAATGATCAAAGTTTTGAAGGCTTGCAATTCTAAGGTTGAGCTAGTCCCCTGCGATGCCGGCTCTGAGTGGTGGCGAAAAAGTGGCGGCAGTTCATATATCTCGCCTGAGGTGTGGAAGCTTCTCGAAGAAGCGGACTCGTGCTTCAAGGGGCCGACAACGACTGTTCCGTTACCAACCGCCCCTCGAAGCGTTGCCGTGAGCATAAGGCAAAAGTTCGAGCTCTATGCAAACATCAGGCCGATTAAAACATACAGGCGCGCAGAAAAACAGCTGGACTTTGTGTGTGTCCGGGAGGCCACCGAAGGGCTTTACGCCGGCATCGAATTTCGGACAAGCGACGATTCGGCAATAGCTATCCGCAAGACGACGCGGAAGGGCTGCGAGCGCGTTGCTATGAAAGGGTTTCAGGTTGCAAAGGATAGGGGATTTGATAAGGTATTTGCGATAACAAAACGCAACATTCTGAAAGAAACCGATGGCATCTTTTGGGCCGCGGTCGAAAAGGCTCAAAAGCAGTTCAACGGAATCCAAGTTGAGGAGTACTACATTGACAATATGACGCAACAGCTGGTAAAGAACCCGGAGAGGTTCAACAAAAGCGTGCTTCTCAGCACAAACCTGTTTATGGATATTGTCTCTGAATGTGCGTCAGGGCACGTGGGATCGATTGGGAACGTTTATTCCGGCAACTACGGTGAAAAATATGCGATGTTCGAGCCCGCACACGGCAGCGCGCCAAAGTACGCCGGCCAGAATAAGGTCAACCCGGTTGCCACGATCCTGTCGGGAGCATGGATGGTAGAATACCTTGGAGAAAAGCAGATCTCAGAAGCGATATTCAAGGCCACCGAAGACACAATCAACGAGGGCAAGTATGTCACCTACGATCTCGGAGGGGCCGCGTCCCTTTCGCAAATGGCTGACCAGATTTCTTCAAGGGCATCAAAGGCTCTGAGAAAGTAGCGACTAACGACTCAGCTCTATGACGTACAACGTTTCGTAAAAAAGCGTCTTTTCCCTTATGACTTTCTTGTGAAACTTGCTGTCAACCACAAGCCTATCAAGATCACCCGGATCTGCCAGCGACGAAACCACTATGAGCATCCTGCCGCCAACAGCAAGGAGCGGGAAAGCCGACACCACGAAATGAATCGTCTTTTCGATCCCTTTCGGTCCGCCATTAACTGCAGAATCTAAAATTTTCCCGTCGTCAGGCAAGTAAGGCGGGTTGCTCACTATCAGGTCGAATTTTGCCGAGGGCGAAAAGGCGGACGCGGCGTCGCAGCAAACGACCATAGCTCCGGTGCGGCCTGCGCAATGCCGGATTGCTTCAATGTCTACGTCGGAGCCGGCAACGAGATCAAAGTTCTTTTCAAGCACCTTCAGCAGGAGACCCGCGCCAACTCCTATTTCTAGTGCTCGGCTCCCGCGATAACGCCTTATGCACTCTGCAAGCAGGAACGTGTCCTCAGACGGCGTGTATATCATTCTTCAAAGTCATCTCCACCAACTCGAACAATTTCCCTACAGCTAGCTCGTCAATCCTGCTGTCGCCGTACTGGAAATCTGCAATCCCTGACTTCGCAGCTACCGTCGACGCCTTTCTGTTCCGCTTTGAGAAAACCAAATTGAGGCTTGCTACTGCTTCCTTCGGGATGGATCTAGCCGGGAGTACTCTGAGCACAACGGAATCCACCATTGGCCGAGGCTCGAATGAGCTCCGACCGACTGCAAACAGTTCTTCAATCCTGAAGCAGTAGGTCGCCAGCGCAGATATCGCCCTATACTTCTTGGTCCCCGGCTTTGCAGCGAGCTTGGCCCCGAATTCCCGCTGTACCATGACTATTGCCCGGTTGAATTTCTGGGTGGCAAGCCACTCAAAGGCGTCCCTGCTCCTAGAGTATGGTAGGTTTGAAACAAATGTATCGAAATGGAGGTTAGTTGTCCTGAACAGGTCCGCGTTTACGAGGTGCAGGTTCGGGTATCGAAGGTGCTCCCGTGCCCTCTGGTAGAGTCCGGCGTCCACCTCGTAGGATATGACACTTTTCGCCCGCTTGCAGAGCTCTGCCGTCACAATGCCATGACCTGTCCCTCCTTCGCAGACGGTTTCGTTACCGCCTATCTTGGCAGCTTGTATGGTTTCAGAAAGAACATCAGGGTCGACCAACATGTGCTGGCCGAGGGCCTTTCGCTTGTTGCGCATTACTTTCTTACAAATAGGTTCATTCTGGCCTGTCCCATTATTTCCTCTATTATCCTCTTGGACACGAGCTTTGCAGGCTCCCTGAGGCCTACCCTGCTCTGGACGTCCATAAAGTTTTCAAATTTTTTCTTGTCCCTTTCTTTGATTATCGACATCATGTACGTCTTGCCTATGCCGGGGATGAGCTCCAGCGCGTGAATCCGGGGGGTTATCGGCTGCGACATGTTGATGTAATCTATGAATCGCTTTTCGTTTGCGACCACTATCTTTTCAACGATGCTCGGGAGCTCGTTCTTTGCCGCCTGTGAAACGTCGCTGTATTCAAGCCGGCCCAGCACGCTCGCAACCTTGTCGCGCCCTTCCCGGCCTATGAAAAGGCGCTCGCCAATCTGGACGGTGACATTCTGCACGCCCAGCAATTCCAGAAGGGTGAGCCTTTCCTCCCCGATCGCCTGGATAATTACTCCCTCGCGACCTCTGACGGTTATGGACTTGCCACGCGGGGTGAAATCGAGTACATACGCGTACTCTTCGTACTTCCTGGGCTGCTGGCTGTGTTCTGCATGGCTGCCATCCATCCTTCCTGACTGGAGGTTTCCCGCTGCATGATCGCCACTCGGCGGCGGCTGTCCTGACAATGTTCAACTCTTATTATGCAAAAACTACGTATTTAACTTTGGGTCTAGTCTTCCTTCAGTATGCCCAACATCTTTTCCAGAGTTTCAGTAAGTATGAGCTTTTTCCAGCCGAACGTAAATGCCCTAAGCTCCTCCAGCGAAACAGGCATGACGTTAATGACCTCGGCGGCCTCCTCTTCCGTAAGGTCGCATTGATCCACAAGCTGGCGGAACATCTTTTGAGCTTTCTTTGCGTCGGCCTTCGCGAACTTGGAAACATAGTCTGAAGTCCACCTCTGAATCTGATCCATGTCTTCAGTCTTTACAGATTCAAGGATCTCCTTTACCCGGGAAAAAGTGACGATCTCCCTCTTGGTTATTTCGGTCACTGGTCTCTGGCACCTGCCGCCATTAAGAGTGGCTTGATGTGGTTGAGCCTGGTCTGCAAGATCTTTTTCTTGTCCCCGAACATCACCGAAACCTTCAATATCCGTCTGCCAACTTCTTCAACGACTCCTGTCCTGCCGTGGAATCTCCTGTGGGGAGTGGTATTGTGCTCCCTGGGATCCACATCGACCACTACCTTGTCGCCAACTTTGTAATCATGAAGCAGGTATGAAATGCCCCTGACAGTATTGTCCTTTGTCAGGATTTGCCGAGCCTTTCTTCTGGTGCCGTGAGATTGTGGCATGCTAGGTCACTGACATCCGCCTTAATTTATTACTTGCTTTCATTCACGTCAGAAATTCCACGATCTGTCAGCGCGAACAATATTTCTCTCTCTGCGTGGTACGGGCTGTCAACCATTCTTGCAATGCGATTCTTCCCGGATCGCTTGAGGTATATTCGGTAGGTGCTCGTGTGCGCCACAACGTTGCCGCCAGTCGGCCTCACCGGATCGCCAAAGAGGGTGTCGGGGGAAGACTGGATCTGGTTTGTAACCACCACGGCCACGTCGTAGGCTTCGCCCATCCTCACCAACATGTGCATGAACTTGTTTAGCCGCTGCTGCCGCTCTGACAGCGTGGCGCGGCCGAGAAACTCTGCGCGGTAGTGAGCCACGGCAGAGTCGACGATCACCAGCCTGACCCTGTTTTGCTCGATGACCGGGCCAGTCTCCTCGATGATAAGCTCCTGGTGAGCGCTATTGTACGCTTTTGCAACAATTATGTTTTCAAGAGATTTGCGACTATCTAATCCCCTTGCGCGAGCAATCGACTCTATCCTTTCGGGCCGGAACGTGTTTTCCGTGTCAATGTACACTGCCCTGGAGTCAAGGCCGCCTGCGTCTTGCTCCTGCTGGACCATTACACATAGGGTGTGACACAATTGAGTCTTGCCGGTTCCAAACTCGCCGTAGACTTCTGTTACGGCCTTTGTTTCAACGCCTCCTCCAAGCAGGTCATCAAAGTTCTTCGAGCCCGTGGTAATCCGGTCCCTACGTTTGTTGAGCATGCTTGTGGCCGTTATGAAGCTCCTGTCAATGATGCCAAGGTCTTGAAGCGCGACCCGGGCCTTGTTGCATATATCTGCTGATTCGTCCATTTCCATCCCCGTGGCTTCAGACACATCCACAGGGCCTCTGACCAGAAGATCCCTTATTGACCTGAAACCGGCCTCTCTCAGGCGCTTCTCTGTGGCCGGCCCTACTCCCTCAATATTGCGGAGTGCAAGCTTGCCTGTCAGAGCGTCTTCCGTGGCCAAATGTCACTATCATTTGCGTCCGTCACTAATTAGGATTAGGCGGTTCGAAAATCGGCGAGGGTGCTGGGGCAAAATATATATCTTTGGTGTTTCTGGTATGCCTAAGATAGAGGGATATGATGGAAGGCAAGACGTTGGTTGTGACTGCTCTTGCGGCTGTCATGGTACTGTCTTCGGTGCTAGCATTCCTTCCAGTAGCGGAGGGGCATGGTGTACAGGCACAGTTGCAGGGCAGATTCGTAAGGATAATCGATGAGACATTTACCGACAACACTCTCAAAACTGGCGATGAACTGACGGTTTCCGGCAAGCTGGAAAGCTTGGTCAACAGACCGCTTCGGGCATGGCTTTCGCTCTTTAG
>JBOGQL010000179.1:0-11144 GCA_050748985.1 Nitrososphaera sp.
CTCTTCGATCATCGCCTTGAGAAACTTGGCTTGGAGATCCCATGCATCAATGGTCCCCTGGCACGAATTGCTGCTGTCGCGAACCCTGTTCAAATAGTAGTCGTTCCAGAACTTTTCCACTTCTGGAGCGTATTCGTAATCTTTCGTAGGCTCGTAGCACGACACGATGAATTCGGGGAACCCGCGGCCCCTGGAAACCTTGTCTCCCCAGTTTGACGTCGCGTCGAAATGGTGGAAGTCGATCCACACGAATATGTCGTACGAGTTTGCCGTCTCTACAAGCGCGACGAGCTCGCCAAGGAAATTCTCCTTGTTGTCTACGTACGCTTCCCAGACTACGGGGATGCGGAAGACGTTGAACCCCGCTTCCTCTGCGATCGGCACGAATTGCTCTATCACCTCCCTCTGGATCGGAAGGACTGGGGTTCCCTGCTTGCGGGTGAGGACAGGGTCGATATAGTTGACCCCGTGCAACTCGGAATAGGGAATTACGGCCGGGGCGGGATCGGGCTCGGGATCCGGTACAGGCTGGGGGTCCGGTTCTGTTGGCTGGACGGCAACACATGTGTCAGCTTCAAGGATATAGCCCTCGGGGCAGGTGGGCACCACGTCGGGAAAGCAGCTGTCTCCCTCGAGATGGTAGCCCGCCGGGCAGGCGATTGGCTGCGTTACCAGCGCGCAATCGCCGTCCTTGAATTCATAGCCCATCGGGCAGACCGGAGCAGGGGGCGCGCCGGGGTTGTATGGCTTGAGAGACCACACTCCTCCTACCGTCAGGCCCAGGGCGACCGAGGCGCTGATCGCCGCCGCTATGAAGAGGACCCTACTGCCATTGCTGAAGAGGCCTCCGCCGTTTTCCATGTAAAATTGTACCATTCATTGGGACTAGAGCTCCTTATCTTTGTATCCAATGGACACTAGAATCTCCCTCCAGGGTTCTTGTTTTTATAATGCTTCCAACGACAACTTGCCGTTGGCGGGCAGGCTATTCTACGCAGCGATCGCTGCCGGCGCTGCTTTCATCGCGATCGGGATTGCCTCCAGCGTGTACTCCAGCGTCCCTGTCGACGTGCCACTTGACTATACTCTGAGGCCCGGAATGGTCGACGTGATATCGCCGGACATGAACGCCGGCAACACCCTGGCCATCACCGTGAGCGGTCCTGGCTACGACGTCGCGGTCGTGGATCCCGACGGCCAGCTGATCACGTCGGAGCGGGGCAACTCTACTTTCGTCTACGAGCTGACTGCGGGCAAGCCGGGCGAGTACAGGATCACAGTCAACAACACCGGCACCGGCGATGTCACAATAGACGGGCACGCGCAGACAAAGTCCAGCCCGCTCGGCCTGACCGGGGCCTTGATGCTCGCTGTGACCGGCATCATTGTGATCGGGCTGGGTCTGCGTTTCCGAAAGCCCTAGCGGAACCCGGCCTTTCTGTACGAGCCCAGAATCTTTACGTACAGCGTCTTGGGCTTGATCGCCCTGAGAGCTTCTTTTACTGCCTTCTCCTCCGAATGCCCTTCAAAATCCACGTAAAAGTTGTACTCCCAAGGCTTCTCCTTGGTAGGCCGCGACTCTATTTTCGTAAGGTTGATCTTGCGCACTGCAAATTCGCCGACAATTCCAAAGAGCGCGCCGGGGACGTGCTTGACAGAAAATATTATCGACGTTTTGTAGCTCCCTGCCCGGAGCCGCCTGGACTCTGGCCTGCGCGTTGACAGGACAAGAAACCTCGTGTAGTTGTTCTTTCTGTCTTCGATTCCTTCGTCGAGGATCAGCATGCCATACAGCTCTGCGGCCCTTTTGCTTGCTATCGCCGCCGCGTCAGTTGCACCCGTCTCCTTTATCGTCTTTGCCGCGCCGGCAGTGTCATAGGCGGGGACTGGCTCTATCCTGTGCTTTTGCAGGTATCTCCTGCACTGTGCAAGTGCCTGGGGGTGGGAATGCGCATACCTGACAGCGCTTTTCTTTGCGCCCCTGTTCGCGATGAGGCAATGCCTGACCCTCTGGTAGATTTCGCCCACAACTCCCAGCAGCCTTGTCTGGAGCAGCAGGTCGTAGATTTCGTTGACGCTGCCCTCTATCGAATTTTCTACAGGCACAACGGCAAAGTCCGCGTCTCCATTTTCCGCGGCCACAAACACGTCCTGGAACGACTTGAGAGGCAGGAGCTCCGCGCCCGGAAAATATCGCACCGCCGCCATTTCGCCATATGCGCCCCGCTCGCCCTGGAAAGCAACTACGGTGGCATCCGCCCGCATGGCGCTACTTGCTCGCCTTATGTATCAGCCGAAAAGTTTCCTTGCCGTAGTCGTGCGTCAGCTTGCGGTCTTCAAACGCGCCGCATTCGATGCACTTGATCGTGTTGTCATTTGTGCGCACGGTGTCGCCTCCGCACATGAAGCATAGAGTGTACAGGACGCCAAATTCCCTTTCTGCAAGGGTGAGGTGCACTGTTGAATTGAGCAGGCTGATAATTCTTCCCCGGAGGATGTCGCCTGTCCTGAATACCGCGCGCCTGTCGCCTCTTCTGTCCCTGTCGCGGACCCCGACGCGAGCCGAAGCTATGGCAGAGTAGCCGGCGCCGAACTTTTTGTCGTTCAGGTAAAGCATCTTGACGGATACCATGCTAGAGAAGATCATGTCTACATTGCCGACGACGATGTCTCCTACCTTTGGAAGCATCGGAGAATTCTTTTGCTCAATCTTGACGATCCTCCTCTTTAGATCGTAAACTTTCGTGCCGACAGCCGCCGACCGTATCGCTCCGTCAGGGCTAATGTACGTGTTCTTGCCGCCTTCAAATTCTTCTATTGACGCGACCTGATCGCCGGGCAGCATCGGCTGCTTTTCCTCCTTGTTCAGCAAGTCAGATATCAGGATTCTGCGGGCAAGTTATAACTGTTTGCGGCACCAAAAGTTGGAATTTTTCTACAGATCGAATCCAATACTATGCGAATGTCACTAGACATTCTGGGCGAAAGATAATAAAGGTATAAAGCGCAGCAATTGCAAGGTGAAAATGTGAGCCAGAATACCTTGACCCTTAAGGTACTTGAGGCGTACACCAGAGACGTCGGCCGGGGCGTAGCCAGAATAGACTACGACTCTATGGACTCGCTGGGTGCGTCCACTGGGGACGTTATTGAAATTAGGGGCAAGCGCAGAACGGTTGCAAAGTGTTTGCCGCTTTACCCCTCTGACGAGGGCAAGGGGATAATCAGAGTTGACGGTCTTGTAAGGAACAACGCCGGCATCGCAATAGGCGACACTGTCAGCGTGAAAAAGATCAAGGCGGTTCCAGCGGAGAAAGTTATTGTGGCTCCGCTTGAAGCGATACCTCCGATCGACGAGCGCTACCTTGCAGACGCGCTCGAAAGCGTGCCGCTGATCAAAGGCGACAACGTGATGGTTCCCTACTTTGGAGGCAGGCTCACATTCCAGGTAATAGGCGTAACGCCGGCCGCCGACGCGGTCCTTGTCACTCAAAAGACGATATTCCACATCGCAGAAAAAGGCGAAACTCTCAGGGGAGTGCCCCAGGTCACCTATGAGGACATCGGCGGCCTCAAGGAGGAAATCCAGAAAGTACGCGAAATGATCGAGCTCCCGCTCAGGCACCCGGAGATATTTGAGAAGCTGGGCATCGAAGCCCCGAAGGGAGTGCTGCTGTACGGCCCGCCAGGAACGGGCAAGACGCTGCTCGCCAAGGCGGTTGCAAACGAGAGCAACGCGCACTTCATCTCGATTTCCGGCCCGGAGATCATGAGCAAGTTCTATGGAGAATCGGAAGCGCGGCTTCGGGAAATATTCAAGGAAGCGAAGGAAAAGTCGCCGTCCATAATATTCATCGACGAGATTGACTCCATTGCGCCCAAGAGGGAAGAAGTCACAGGCGAGGTTGAACGGAGGGTTGTCTCCCAGTTACTCTCGCTGATGGACGGCCTGGAGGCAAGGGGCAAGGTCATTGTGATCGCCGCGACCAACAGGCCGAACGCGATCGACCCGGCTCTCAGGAGGCCCGGGAGGTTCGACAGGGAAATCGAGATCAAGGTGCCGGACAAGCGCGGCAGGCTCGAGATCCTTCAGATTCACACTCGAAACATGCCGCTTGACGCCGACGTAGATCAGGACAAGATCGCGGCAGTCACTCACGGCTTTGTTGGCGCGGACCTGGAGTACCTGTGCAAGGAGGCGGCGATGAAGTGCCTCAGAAGGGTTCTGCCAGAACTGAATCTTGAAGACGAAAAGCTCTCACCAGAAGTGCTCAACAAGCTGATAGTGACCATGAGCGACTTTGAAAATGCGGTAAAGGAAGTTATGCCATCTGCAATGAGGGAAGTCTACCTCGAATCACCGGACATCCCGTGGTCCGAGATAGGCGGCCTCGAGGAGGTAAAGCGCGAATTGCAGGAGGCCGTGGAGTGGCCGCTCAGATACCCGGAGCTCTACACAAAGCTGGGCCACACGATGCCAAAGGGACTGCTGATGCACGGGCCGTCTGGAACCGGCAAGACGCTGCTCGCCAAGGCGGTTGCAACCGAGTCCGAGGCCAACTTTATCAGCGTAAGGGGGCCTGAGCTCTTGAGCAAGTGGGTAGGCGAATCAGAGCGCGGCATCAGGGAGATATTCAGGAGGGCAAGGCAGGCAGCTCCGTGCGTAGTGTTCTTTGACGAAGTTGACTCTATTGCTCCTACGAGGGGAATGGGAGGAGACAGCATGGTCACCGAACGCGTGGTTTCGCAGTTGCTGACCGAGCTTGACGGCATACAGGCACTTTCCGGAGTAGTCGTGCTCGCTGCGACAAACAGGGCGGACATGATAGACCCGGCGTTGCTGCGCCCGGGAAGGTTTGACAAGATAGTATTTGTCCCGATGCCTGACAAGGCGGCAAGGCTGAGAATCCTAGAAATTCACGCAAAGGGGAAGCCGATGGGCACGGACGTGGACTTTACAAAAATTGCCGAGGCCACCGAAGGGTTCAGCGGCGCGGACACCAGCGCAGTTTCAAACACCGCGGTCTCGCTTGTGCTGCACGAATACCTGGCAAAGTACCCCACTCCGGAAGAAGCGGCCAAGCACGCTGCGGAGGCGCACGTGATGATGCGCCACTTCGAAGAGGCTGTCAAGAAGATCAAGACCCAGAGAGAAGGCAAGCCGGGAGAAAAGCTCACAGTCCCGTACTACAGGTAAGAGCCGACAAACTTCATTCTCTTTTTTTGTCTCCGAAAAGCCTTTCCGCGCACAGCGTTGTGTGAAAATTTTTTTACACAACGCGCAATTGAGAATGTCCGGGGGTAATGTTTTTAAGTTATTGGTTTTATGATAAAGCTACCAAAAAGAAATTGGTGGAAAATTCACAGGTACAACTCGTTCAAAAACCAACAGCAGCCGCATTAAACCGCTTTGTCTCACCGCTTGAAATCAACAAGCTGGTCGCGCAGCATGGAACGCCGCTCTATCTCGTAGACGAAGACACGCTGCATGCCAAAGTAAAAGAGCTTCACAAAGCTTATTCAAAGTTCAACGGGCCAGTCAAGGTCGCATACTCTATCAAGGCAAACTTTACGCCTGCCGTGATCAAGTCGTTCATGAAGGACGGCGTGACGTTCGACCTGACTTCGCTGGGCGAGCTCCACTTCATCAGGAAGTGCAAGGCAGATCCGGAGAACGTCATTTACACTAGCGTGACCGAAGAGCCAGAAGAGTACCATGAAGTGCTGCAAAGCGGGGTAAGGAAGGTAGTCGTCAGCTCCTTTAACGGGCTGACGAACCTAGCCAAGGCTGCAGGAAAGACCGGGCTAAAGCCATTGACGATGATCCGGGTGAACCCGGAGGTAGGCGTAAAGGCAGAAGTCCGGGCTTCGTACAGAAACGGCAAGTTTGGCGTGCCATTCAATGGCGGCACGATTGACAGCGCTGCCAAGATGGTGAAGCACATGATGGACAGCAACCTCGTAAAGTTCGAAGGCTTCCACTTCCATCTCGGATCCCAGATTACGGACTTTTCATGCTATACGCACGCGATTGACAAGATGGACGCGTTCATGACAAAAATGAAGAAAGAGCATCCGTCGTTCCATGTCAGCACTTTTGACATCGGCGGCGGAACACCGGTGTTTTACAACGAGCCGGTGCCGACTCCGGCCCAGATGGCCGAGAACCACATCGGCAAGTTGAACCAGCTGGCAGAGACCCACGGCGCCTTTACTCTCATGATAGAGAGCGGGCGCTTCCTTGTCGCTGAATCGTCGATCCTTGTGTCCCGTGTGGTCAACACAAAGGAATACAACGAGCACAAGATAGTAATAGTCGACGCGGGATACCACATACTTCTCGACGCCGCTCTTCTCAAGCAGGAGTACCCGCAGGAGGTAGTTCCCATAGTGGACAGCAAGGACAACACGACCGCCCTTGCCACCGCAAAGAACACCCACCTCGCAGGCAGGCTCTGCGACACCTATGACGTCTTCCCGCTTTCAAAGGTCTCCGACCTGAACGGGTCCGAAGTCGGAAGATACGTGTCATTCTACAACGTCGGCGCTTACTCTGTGGTGTTCAACATGCCTTTCCACTGCCAGACAAAGCCGCCGATACTGATGAAAGACAGCGACGGCAAGTACAGAGTTGTCAGAAAGGGCACGACGTACGAACATCTCTTCAAAGAAGAAGGCGGAGAGCTGGCCTACTAGCCGCACTCTAATATCGGGAACATTTTTTAGATCAATAACCGGAATCACTGGAATGGCCGGCATGAGGATCCGCGCGCACGCATTTGTTAGCGGCAAAGTCCAGGGCGTCTACTACCGCCAGAACACAAGAGAAGCCGCGATCAGGCACGGCGCGACAGGGTGGGTGCGCAACCTGCCGGACGGCCGGGTTGAGGCGGTTATCGAAGGCGATGAGGCGATCGTCGGCAAGGTGATAGACTGGTGCCGGGTCGGCCCTCCAAAAGCGCACGTCAAGGATGTAGAAGTAAAATACGAAAAGTACACCGGCGAATTTTCTGACTTTACGATCAGCTACTGAATTTTTTGGTACGCTTCAGATATCTGCTTCTTTGCGATGTTCGTTTCTTCTGGAGATCTCAGCTTGATCGTCGCTGGAGGGGCGCTTCTTCCGGACCTTATCGACAGGACAAGAGAGTCCCCGGCGGGCTCGATGTCAAGAAATGTCCTAAAGTTCATGGTCTTTGCATAAACAACCCTGTGCGGCCTGACATCCTCTAGCACGTTGCCGCCAAGCGAGAGAACGAAACTCCGCAGGTCCGTCATCATAGAACGCGCCGGCTCGCTCAACCTCTCAAGGTGACTCTCAAATGGCATCTTGCCGCCAGGCGGCGAGCCTGAAGTCGCCATGGTTCTAGTTCCCAGCGGGCCATTATAACCTGATCTTGACGCCACTTCTTTTCAGGTATTTCTTTACCTTGTCGACGGTGGACTTGTCGTAGTGGAATATCGACGCAGCAAGCGCCGCGTCGACGTCGGCCTTTCGAAACACATCGAGCATGTGGCGCGCGCTCCCGCAGCCGCCAGAAGCTATGACAGGAATCCGAGTCGACCCGCAGATGGCTTTTGTCAATTCAATGTCGTAGCCGTTCTCCGTGCCGTCAGCATCAATGCTTGTGAGCAGGATCTCCCCGGCACCCCGCGATTCTGCTTCTTTGGCCCACTTTACCGCGTCGACGCCTGTGCCTTCCTTGCCGCCGTATATCCTTACCTCAAACCAGAATTTCCTGCGATCTCTGGTTCGAAAGATTGTTTTGCCTTTGTCAGTGCTGTAGTTTCTTTTCGCGTCAATCGCGACCACCACGCACTGCTTGCCAAATATCGACATGAGCTGCGTGATCAGGTCAGGGTTCTTGACCGCCGCGGTGTTGATTGAAACTTTATCTGCGCCGCTAAGCAGGATCCCGCGCGCGTCTTCCAGCTTTTTGATGCCGCCTCCGACCGTGAACGGGATGTCGATAACGCTTGCCACGTTTCTCACGACGCTTCTCATCGTGTCCCTGCCCTGCTCGGACGCGGTGATGTCCAGGAATACCAGCTCGTCTGCCCCCTGCTCGCTGTATTTCTCGGCGAGCTCGACAGGGTCGCCGGCGTCTTTGACCTCGGAAAAATGCACGCCCTTCACGACCCTGCCATTGTCGACGTCCAGGCATGGAATAATCCTCTTTGCTAGCACTACGCGACCGCCTTTGCCCTTTCAACGCTCACCTTGCCGTCGTACATAGCCTTGCCAAGAATCGCCGAGCTGCAGCCTGCGCTCTTCACCCTGATGATGTCTTCGATGCTTGCGATCCCTCCGCTAGCGATTATCATCGCGCCTGAGCCTGCCGCCTCGGCAAGCGTCGCGACGTCAGGTCCCTGCAGCGTGCCGTCGCGGTCGATGCTTGTCAGAAGAAATTCGGCTAATCCCATCGACATGAACTGCGAAATTGCGTCTGGTACCTTGACGCCTGCGGACTCTTTCCAGCCCTTCACCATGACACTTCCTCCAATTTGGTCGATCGAGATCACGATCCTCCCCGGGTACTTTTTAGCCAGCTTTCTTGAACCGTCCTGGTCGCTGTACGCCATGGTCCCGAGCACTATTTTGGAAGTCCGGTCCAGCATGGCCTCCGCCGTCTCCTGGGACCTGATGCCCCCGGCAGCCTGTACCGGGATTCGCACCGCCTCCGCTATCTTTGAGACAGCGTCTGAATTACTGCCTGAAGAAAGCGCTGCGTCTAGGTCGACTACGTGGAGCATGTCTGCGCCGGCATCCTCCCATTTTTTCGCCGTCTCCACGGGGTCGCTGCTGTATACAACCTTGTTCGCCGGGTCGCCCTTGACCAGCCTGACGACGCTTCCGCCCATGATGTCCACCGCCGCGATGACCTTCATTTCGCTGCGCCGTTGTCGCACATTGCGATAAAGTTCTTGATCATGACCGCGCCAGTGTCGCCGGACTTTTCGGGATGGAACTGAACTCCGACAAGGTTGTCCTTCTCGATCACGGCGGGCAAGCTCCCGCCATAGTCGGCAGTTGCTACAACAATCTTGCGGCTTTTGGGGGCTGCTCTGTACGAATGAACAAAGTAAACCCACGACTTGTCGGGCACTCCTCTGAGAAACTTGCTTATCCTCTTGATCTGGAGGTTGTTCCACCCCATGTGCGGGATCTTGACTTTCCTCTTCGGCAGCATTACTACTTCGCCATCCAAGATCTTCAAACCATCGAGCGTGCCCTCCTCGCTCCGGTTGAAAAGCATCTCCATTCCAAGGCAGATGCCCATCACTGGCATGCCTCTGTCAATCGCCCTGCCAAGGTCCTGCGCGCATGCTTCCATAGATCTGATCGCAGGATCAAAGTTGCCTACGCCAGGAAGCACCAGGCCGTCGAACCTGCCAAGGTTCTTCAGGTCGCAGACGATTTCCACGCTCTCTGCGCCGTTCCTCTCAAGGGCTGACTTCAGGCTGAAGAGGTTGCCTGCCCCGTAGTCGAAAATTGCTATCCTTGCCAATGAGGTCACATCGCCCCTTTTGTGCTGGGCAAGCCCTTTCTTCTTGCGTCAATTTCTACGGCCATTCTGAGGGCCACTGCAAATGCCTTGAGCGCGGCCTCCACCTTGTGGTGATCGTTTTCTCCGTAGTGAACAACGATGTGTGTGCACGCGTTCAGGTTCTGCGCCAGCGAGCGGCAAAAGTGCTCTACGTCTTCCCTGGGCATGCCTTCGATGCTGTCGCGAGTTAGTTTCAGCTGCACGTTCTGGTACTGCCGCTTCACCAGGTCAATCGTAACGTACGCGGCCGCCTCGTCCATGGGAATCAGTGCATAGCCAAATCTCCTGACTCTTGTGCGCTCTCCCAGCGCCTTGTCTATTGCCTGCGCGAGCGCGATCGCAACATCTTCTGCAAGGTGGTGGACGATTCCGTCGCTTGACTTGCCAGAAAGCGTGATGTCGATCATGGCATGCTTGCCGATTGAGGTAATCAGGTGATCAATGAAGGAGAGCCCGGTCCGGATGCTGGTATTGCCTCTGCCGTCAAGGTTGACCTGAACGGTCACGGCCGTCTCTTTCGTGACCCTTTCGATCCTTGCCTTTCTGGCGGCAGCCAACTTGTATATTTTACAGTGCCGCCGCTACTTTATTTAAACTCTGGTTCTGCTTATTCTTCGTCTCAAAACGACTGAAAGTCATCATGCTTTAGTTGCGAAAAATAATGGCTCCTTCCACTTCCCCCTTCGTTGTATCAGCTGCTTGCAGTAATGAATAATGGATTCATTGCAAATCCCTCTTGCTTTCCGGCCTTACTCGAATTCCATTTAGCCTGCCAGATGCAAAGATCCTGGAGTATCCTAACTAGATCTCTTGCGCTTTCAGTCAGTGTATATTCTACCCTTGGCGGCACAGAGCCATGGATTTTCTTTGTAATCACTCCTTGCCGCTCCAGCTCGGATAGTCTCTTTGATAGCATGGTGCCGCTGACGCCGGGCAGGGCCCTCTTGAGCTCCGTAAACCTCATCGCCTGTGTTGAATTCATTGTTGCCAGAATACGCAGTGTCCACTTCCTGCCTAGGATCTCTGATGTGCTAACCGCATCGCAAAGCTGGAAAGGTGCTTCGCAGCCGGCGTTGATGTGTGCTGTCATTTCGCTAGGTGAATGCTATTGATGCCACATTCCTGCGCCATACCCCTGTGCCTTCCAGGATCCATGTCCAGCCATGTCTACCTGTGCGCTGTCTAGCACGTTCCCGTTCCCGGCGTCCACTATTACTCTGTGCAGATTATTGGAACTGTCTATACCGTGAACCACATACACAATGTAGCCATTCACTGGCGCAAGAGCCACGGAAAATACCTGACTTCCATCACCTATAGATCCCGCTGCCGCAGATTCCGCTTCGCTTACCGATACAGTTACCTTGGACTTTATTGCCTCAATAACTTCGGTCCTCACTGACTCGAGAGGGACAGAGCCTGTCCAGTTTGCTTCCGAGCCTTGGTACGTCATTCCACCGAAATGGCCGTACGGCCCTCCACCGAAATAACCGGGAGGTCCGCCATGCATCCAGTATCCAGAACCCGACGAATTGGCGCGCTTGCGCGAAATTCGCGACAGCTAGGACCGCGACTATCCCGGCGACTGCGATGATG
>JBOGQL010000180.1:0-4717 GCA_050748985.1 Nitrososphaera sp.
GCCGGAGGCTTTGCCACCACTGGAGGCGTTGGCTTTGCAGCTGCTGGTTGAGAAGAGGGCTTTTTTTGTTCTTCCTTCTTTTCGTCGCTCATGCTACTTTATCTTTGACCTTTTGATCTTCTCCTGCAGCAACATTGTTCCTTGGATAAGAGTCTCAGGTCTTGGAGGACATCCTGGCACGTAAACGTCGACAGGTATGATGCCGTCGACACCAGGGAGAACGTTGTACGAGTCGATGTAGAGCCCGCCCGTAATTGCGCAGGCGCCCATTGCAATCACGTATTTTGGCTCGGGCATCTGATCATACACCATTCTCAGCCTTGGGGCCATCTTCCTAGTGACCGTCCCCTGAACTACGATCAGGTCGCACTGGCGCAGCGAGCCGAACGCCTCGATTATTCCGAACCTCTCCACGTCGTATCTGGGTCCAGAAGCGGCTCCAAATTCCACGCTGCAGCATGCAGTCTCTAGGTGCACCGGCCATAATGACCAGATCCTCCCCCAGTTGATGGCATATCCGAGCGGCTGGTCTAGAGCCCTTACGAGAATGTCGCTCAACTTGCTTACCAGGACGTTGAACGTGGTGGGGCTGACGAGTTCTTTCTTCACAGGTAATGGCAGTCCTCCTTGTCGATCTCTTCGCTGTGATGATATTTAATGCTTGTTAGCAAGATTACCAAATTCCTTTTCTCCCTGCAAGATAAAGCGCATAACCCATGGCGGCGAACAAGATTGCAAGAAATCCAATTATTGGAAGCGTGGCGGCCCGGGAGATAGAAAACAAGGCTGATCCCCACGCGTAAAGAAAGATCGACATGACGTCAAACACGACAAACATCAGGATGTATGCGTAATACTGCATCATGAAATGAGACCTGCCTTCGCCTGATGGCATCTGGCCACACTCCATCGGCAGGAATTTCACCGGGTTGTACCGACGCCTTGGCGAAATGAGCCTTGACAGAATCAGTGCAGGAACGGACGCCAAGAGACCAAAACCGAGCATGTAAAGAATTGGAGTAAAATCCGCGGCGGTCTCTCCAGCCATGGCGTGACATGCTGCTTTCTGAATGGTATAAATATGTAACGAGTTCGTGGAAATTTTCTCAGATCTAGCTGTTGATTATCATGTTAAACAGCTGTCGCGCAGCCATTCTGGGGTGGTGCAGCGCGAGCCTCATCATTTTTCCAGTACTAAAGTCCGCTTTGATAAAGTCCAGAAATTCGTCGACAGTCATGTCCCGCAGGATTTCTATTTCCTTGTCCCACTGTTCGTCGGTAAGAGCAATCCACCTGGTCTGCACTTTGAGGGCTGAGGAAATCTTTGACTCGATCCTAGCCCTCCAGGTATTTTCGTACTCTTGCAGGGATTCCTTGTCTGAACCGTGAGCAAGCGACTTGGCGCCGACTTCGCCGGCCAGTCTTCCAAACTCTATCGCGTAACGTATGCCTTCGAGCACGAGCGGATTTGACTGGCCTGCAGAATCGCCGACCATTATCAGGCCGTCCGCGACGCTATTCCTCCTTGTTCCTTCGTTTGGAATAAATCCATAGTGGAGTTCTACTGGCTGTATCTTGCCAAGCGAGTCCAGCGGCCTCGGTCTCTTTTCGATCAATGAATGCAGCTTGTCAAGAGGATCCACGACTGACTCTGGCCTTCCGATTCCGACGCCTATCCGGACCCTGTTGCTCGATAGCGGGAAGACCCAAGCGTAGCCCGCCTCGGAATACTGCTGGCCGACCATCATCGTCCAGGTGGTGCTGTCGGCATGATCGCAGTAGCATTCGTATTCCGCGCCGACACCGTAGCGCTTCCATTCTCCTGCCAAGCCTGCTTTGCGTCCGACTGAGGTGCTAAAGCCACTCGCGTCGATAACAAGGGTCGAGCTCACCGTCAGATCCCCTTTAGGCGTACTGGCCTTGACTCCAGAAATTTTCCCGTCCTTGCTGCTGATATTGATGACATTGCTTTTGACCATTATCTGCGCGCCAGCCTCGGCTGCAAGAAATGCGAGATGCTGGTAAGTGCCCCGAACGTCGAGAACGCACGATTTCGGAGTATCGCCTGATATTGTCACGTCATTGGAAGGCGAGACAAAGCGGTAGTTCTTGACAGGATTGTAATACCTTGGGGGGATTCCCAGCCTGTCCATCGATTCAATCCAGGTAACTCCGCTGGTTCGTATACTGTGGGCTATTGCATCGTCCTTTTCGAAGAGCACAACCTTTGCCCCTGCCTTCGCGGCGGTGTAGGCAGCTGACAGGCCCGCGGGTCCGCCCCCGACGATCGCGATGTCACATTCTTGTTCCATGTCAGCCTAGCCTCCTGTGAATGAAATGTTATCAATACGCATGTATGGCAATATCGAATCGAAGATGATTTTCCTCTCTTTTGAAATCCCATTCAGGTTTTTCAGTGCCTCAAAGATGTTCCCCGCAACCATCACCTCTTTGACTGCGTGCTTTATGGTCCCCCTTTCCACCAACCTAGCGCCTTTTGCGACCCCCGAAAAGTCGCCGTCCGTCGGATTGACATTGCCAGAAAACCTGCTGATTATTATTCCCCTTTTCATTTCGGATATGAGCGTGTCAAGGCTCGAAGTGCCGGGCCTGACAATAAAGTTAGTGGTTGCTACAGAGGGAGGCGAACTTGTCGAGCCGCTTGCGTTGCCGGTCGTGCGGAGCCGATCCTTTCTCGCGGTGTAGGTGTTGTATAGGAATTTTTTGAGTATCCCCTTTTCTATCACTGTATTGGGTCTGTGCGGCACGCCTTCCCGGTCAAAGCTGGAGGCACCAAGACCATCAACATTCGTCGCATCGTCTTCTATATTCAACAGCTCTGTTGCGACCCTCTTGCCAAGCTTGCCTGCATAATGGCTTGACTTTCTCTGAACTGCATCTGAATTAATCGAATGGGAGATTACCTGCTCAACAAGTTCATTCACTGACGAGGGTGTAAGCAACATTTCTCCCTTGAAGCTTTCGATCTTGCGCGGCCCCAGTGAGTGTGTCACGGTCTCTGCAAATTCTGTCGCCGCTTTGTGTACGTTGATGGATTTGACGGAATGGGTGCTGCCTGACTGAAAATCAAAGCTCGAGACTTCGCCGTCTTCTATAGCCATGCCCATTATCGTCCACGCAAAAGTGCTGAGCTTTTCCTTTAGTTCAATGCCGTTTGAATTTGCCAGAAATTGTGTTCCACTGGCCGCAGAAAAGTTGCCGCTGTCGACGCTCACCCGGCTGTCGTACGACTTTGCCGCCTCCAGCATTCGTGCAGCCTCCCTGGCTGCATCTGTGGCACCAAACGATTCTGAGGCCCTGTCATAGATCCCGCGCAGCAGATGCACCTTCTTGGACGTCGCCGGAAGCGAATTGAAACGATCCTTCGGGCTGGCCCTTGCAATCCTGATGGCAATCGAAACCGCGTTCTTGTTCGAATCTTTTGTCAGCCTGTTGACAGAGTAGAACCCGAGCGATCCGCGCAGGATAACCCTTATCCCTACGGAACCCAGCCGCTGGGACTTTGCCTGCTTGATGTCGTTATTTTCGATTAACACCTCCGACTCGTTGGTCGTCGCCGCGTATGCCTCAACGTCTCCCGCACCCTGTGACTCTGCTTCCTTGATTGCGAAGTGCAGGAGGTCGAGCATTATTGGAGGCCCCCGATTACTGCCGTGCATCTGACATGTGGACCGCCACCATCAACTTTGGCAGGCTGATACTTGCCGCAATAACCTGTTCCTATGTCGTACTGGAAATGATCGCCTACCATGTCCACGGACCGCAGAACTTCGAAGGCGTTGCCCGAGATGCTGGCTCCTCTTCTCAGACCTTTTATTTCGCCGTGCTCGATTAGCAATGCTTCCTCGGCACCGAACATGAACTCGCCGTTGGCGTCTGCCTGCCCGTTGCGGGCACCCTTGACAAGATAACCGTGCCTTGTTTCTTTTATGATGTCGTCGAGCCTGTCAGAACGCGGCTCGATGAACGTGTTTCTCATCCTGATCAGGGGTTCATCGTTATACAGGAATGCCCGGGCGTTGCCCGTTGGCTCTGTATCGAAGAGCATCGCTGACTCGCGATTATGAAGGTACGACTTGAGCATGCCCTTCTCGATGATGGCTGTCCGTCCCGCCATCACTCCTTCGTCGTCTACGATCATGGTTCCGGCAGCATTCTCTGCAAAATCAGACGTTCCGCTGTCTACCAATGTGACGAGTTCGCTTGCTACCTGGGTGCCCAGCTTGCCTTTCGCAATGGAGCCCGACATCACAAAGTCGGCCTCCACCGTGTGGCCTATTGCCTCGTGCGATAGCAGGCCCACCATGCCTGGATCAAGAATAATCGTCGTCTTTTCCCCCTTGGGATGTTCGGCCTCGACCAGCTTGGTGGCCCTTTCGGCCGCCATTCCTGCATATTCAAGGTGGGTCTTTGTGCCAAAAAGGTCATCCCAGCCACCTGTGATGCCAATGCCTTCGTGTGCAGTGGCGCTTTCCCCTGACTTCTTTGCTATAGCGACCACGCTGAACTCCGGCTTTGAATCATGAATTTCGACCTCCGCTCCATCGCTGTTCACGAGCACTTTGTGGTCAAGGATTTCCCGATATGCGGAGGAGGCTGACTTGATCGCCGGGGAGTGCCTGCGCGCTGCCTTTTCTGCCTCCCGGGCGACTTTGATTTTTTGCTCTATGTCAATGTCCGAGAGATTGCCGCGGGC
>JBOGQL010000181.1:0-1626 GCA_050748985.1 Nitrososphaera sp.
CCACTGCGCGCAAGTCCCATTATTAGATTTGCGCTCACGTCAGCCCTTGCGACGTTCCTTGCCGCCTTCTCGACATTCTCTGCGTAGAGGTCGATGCCAATGAACTCGCGGCCAAGCGAAGCCGCTACGATGCCAGTGGTGCCCCTGCCTGCGAATGGGTCGAGCACCGAGTCTCCCTCCTCCGTGGAAAACCTGATAATGATGTCAACGAGCTCCTCCGGGAAAATCGCGAAATGCTCGTTGCCATAATGCGCCTTGGTGGCAATTTCCCAGACATTCGACGGGTTTTTGCCTCGCGGGTTGCACACGGCAAAAATCGGATAGTGCCTGTGATCGCCTATTCTGCGCCTTGTTGCATGCCTCTTGAACTTGCGGTAACAGGTCGGGCAGAACTTTTCCGGATCGTAACCGTACGCCCTTGCTATCTGGGAGGTTGGCGGGAGCTCAGACAGCGGTGTTGAAGGAGATGATTCGTGCACAATCTTGGCAATCCTCGCGATCTCCTTCTTGTCAGAATGTTCAGGCCTGTATTGGATCATGTGCAGAGGAGGCACCTTGTTCCTGCCGCTTGAGGCTTCGTTTCCCTGCACCCGTATCGCGTCAAGGTTCGCGTAGGAACGCCTGTTCTTTGAAAAGAAGAGCACGTACTCGTAAGCTTGCGAAAAATTTTCCCGCGAGCTGCTGCTGACATTGTTTTTCTTGTACCAGATGATGTCTTCGCGAAATACGTACCCAGAGTCGGCCAGCCTTTCCGCGAGTCTGTGGGGGATGCGTAGTTTTTCATGGCGCCTTCTAGTATCTCCTATGACTATCCATAGACTGCCGTCTTCCGAAAGGACATCCCGGCACTGCCCAAAGACTCTGGCCAGTGAATCGATGTACTCTTCGACTGTCTTTTCTTGTCCAATCTCGTGAATGTCAGATCCGTAGTGGCGATGGCGATAATATGGAGGAGAAGTTATGATGGCCCTGAATTTGGCTCGGAGCTGTTTGATGACTTGGCAAGCGTCTCCCGGAAAAATCTTGAAGGAACCGCTTTCCAAATGTTGCATTAGAAGCAAAGGACGTAGCTCTTAACTTTATCTCTCGCTAGCGCATATTCGAAGTATTGAAGCCGATTTTCCTGACCCTTTCGTCAATGCTGCTGACAACAGAGTTGTGCTCACTCAGCATTCTGTTGTTTTCTTTAAGAACGGCCAGTATTTCGTTCAGCAGCCGGAGCTGCTCTTCCAAATAGCGCTTGCCTTCTGTATCGCCTAGCATAAAGAACAATGGTTGCGGTAGTATTTCTGATTTGTATAACAAAATCACAGTTCGATTTTCCGGAAAATCATTAACATATATTTAGGTAGGAAAGAAAACTTGCAACAAGGGCAGGTGGTCTAGCTCGGTTATGATACCTCGTTGACATCGAGGTGGTCGGGTGTTCAAATCACCCCCTGCCCACTCTTAACGCTCGTTCAGAGCCATTCGAACTGCACTGGGCTGTACACTTTTTTCCTGGCGTCATCCAGGCTGCTGCGCTCTATTATCAAACCCTGCGTCTTTAGCTCCTCCACCGCGCTCTGGACAGTCCTTCGGGGAAGATTCGTCATGTTCATGAGCTCGATCTGGTCTATCTGGGGC
>JBOGQL010000182.1:0-3589 GCA_050748985.1 Nitrososphaera sp.
TTATATGATACAGTCGAGGAAGCGATACACGCCGTTGTTGCGGAAGCCAGGCGAAGGTGACCCATCGTAATGACAGATCACACAATAGAGAAGACGTTTGACATCTTTGACCTTCTTATTGGCACTAGCGGCGATTCGGACTTTGGCAAAAAGCCTGTCGTCATCCAAGGCATAACCGGTAATTACGGCTCTACTCACACTAGGCTCATGAAGGCGTATGGGACAAATGTTGCTGCAGGCGTTACGCCCGGGAAAGGCGGACAGATCTTTGAGGGAATACCCGTCTATGACACGATGGCAGCCGCCGTCAAATCAACAGGCGCGAGGATTTCGGGGATTTTCGTACCCGCACCGTTTTTCCTGGCGGCTGCCACGGAAGCCCTTGACAGCGGCATCAAACTGCTCATCGCCGTACCAGAACACGTACCCATAAGGGACGCAATAAAGGTGCTAGAGTACGCGAGAAAGAGAGGGGCCAGAATGATAGGGCCCAATACCCCCGGCGTGATCCTGCCAGAAATAATGAAAGTTGGCATTATGCCCGCCCAGCCCTTCAAGTCCGGAAGTACCGTGGTTTTTTCGCGCAGCGGGACGCTGATGTACGAAGTCTCCTCGAACCTGTCCACAAGGGGATTTGGTCAGAGACTCTGCCTGGGCATAGGAGGTGATCCGATAAACGGAACCAACCTGATAGAGGCGTTCGACCTCGTGAGGGACAGGAATGACATCGATTCCGTTGTAGTCGTAGGAGAGATCGGAGGCGACGCGGAAGAACAGCTCGCAGAATACATCGTCAGAACGTCCTTCATGAAGCCTGTTGTTGCGTATATCGCCGGAAGGGCAGCTCCCAAAGAAAAGAGGATGGGTCACGCCGGCGCAATTGTTTATGGCAATTACGGCTCTGCGGAGTCGAAAATTTCCAATTATGCCAAAGCAGACGTCCCGGTGGCAAAGAGACCTGCAGAAATTCCAGAATTACTTGCGAAGAAAATCCGCAGGTAGGAAATCTGGATAGGCCAACGATTTTCGCTATGGCGCTGTCTTTGCACTTTTGCAAAACGCCAGAAATACCTTCGCTCCGTCGCCAAAGATGGATCTCAACGCTGGTTCGAGGCGCTTTCGATCCAGCTTGCCCTCCTGAATGACCTTATCATTCTCCAGGGCCTGCAGAACTAGTTCGACATTAGGCTTGCCAAGAACTGAGAGTGCCTCGACGAATGATTGATAGAACTCTCTATCAGTGGTCAAAATCCAAAGTAACCTCCGTGCGCGCCTCCGTACTTTTCTCTGACGCATAACAGACCCTTTACCATGTCTCTTACATGCTGCTTGTCGCGACTTCGGACAAAACGCTCATCACTTCCTGGCATGGGCAATTCCATTATGGTCCAGTCGGAGCAAATGACCTGGATTACCTGCAAATACGTTCAGAGGCTAGTAAGGATTATTTCAAATATAAGGCACGATGTGTAATCGCGGCTACACACCGCCGCGCCAGCCAGCATCAATATATAGTATTATATGCGGTCTATCGGGTGGGATGTCCGCGGAACTGCGCTTTTGCGAAAGGTGCATGAACAAGACGATGCACAAAATTGTGGAAGACCCAGATACCATCTATACGTACAAGCGCAGAAGGCCGTACGTGTGTCAAGAATGCGGTCACAAGACCTTTCGGAGAGGGTTGCGCCCAAGTGCGGAATCTGTCTACTAGGAAAGTGGATCCAGTTGATGATTCACTCCCGCGGGCCATAGTGGCGCTGAAGCGCGAGTTCTTACAAAGAAACATGGGAGCGGGTTTTCTCTCAGAATTCGTTCCTCTGCAGTATTCTAGTAATTTGACGATCGGTAACAACATGTTGCAGTCCATTCACGACTTCGCGCAAGCCAACCCGATCTACCATAATTCGCGCGAAATTGAAATCTCTTCGGTTCCATGCAGAGTTTACGAAGGGGACATTAACAGCTACTGGCTCAGCAGCAAGAAACACGATACCTGCTACCAGCCCTTCTATCCGACATGGATGCTGTCCTCTTATTCGCTGGTACTTGGAGCAAGGTCGCTCGGGTTCGAGCAGGTCGTTGACATCGGCTCCGGCGACGGAAGAATAGCCTACTGCTCCAAGCTCCTTGGGATGGATTCATTCGGCATAGAAATCGATGGAAGTCTTGTAGATTTGCAAGAAAGAATATCGGCAGCGACCGGGATAAAGTACCGAGCGATAAAAGCAGATGCAACGCGTTTTGATTACCGGACGCTACAGCTTTCAATGCCGATGTTTTTCATCTCAGGCCTACCGGAGAATGGCGAAATACTGGCAGAGGATGTCATAGAGCGGGTCAGCTCGATTGAACCATTAAGACATGCCTCAGGCTTTAATTTCATGGGAAGCCATAGCATGAGAGCATTTTCTCGAGACCACACTGGATGGGGGTGGGGAAGTATCATAGCACGGTTTGGTTTGGAGGTTTCCGGAGTGGTAACCCTTCCTACTTACTGGACAGCAGATCAACCGATCGATACCCCTTACGTGTACACCAAGTGCCGCTAATCGAGTGGATGATCACTGATTATCGATATCCAGAAAATAATGCGAAAGATCATGCGATAGCCTTTCAGACGGCAATTTATATTGCGTCTGGAGACGATAGAAGAAGCAGCGATTTGGCGGAAAATCTGTTGACTATGCTTTTGTGGCTAGCAGAGCTTACGGGAGCGAGTTTTCTTCTTTCATACGGTGCAGAGCATCTTTCGATGAAATACGGTGCCAAATTTGTTGGCCGCACTTTATTGAGCGTGGCTACAACGCTTCCTGAAATAGCGATCGTAATTTATGCAGCCGCCGGGGGTTCTTACGGCATCGCAATAGGTGCCGGCCTTGGAAGCAACCTCCTCATGATGACGCTCGGGCTGGCAATAATGCTGCTAATCGCTACAACGCGGCTTTCGAAATCTCCTCTGAGAGGAGTGGACGTAGCTACGTTCAAACTTGACAAAATTTTCCTCATAGCAACGGCAGTCATCAGCGCGGTGCTATTCATAGATGGCTACAACTATATCGATGGCATTGTCTTTGCCGGCATGTTTGGGGCATACCTTGTCATGGCATTGCTGGAAATGAAAGCGGAAAGCAAGTTGCCAAAGAAACCAGAGCGTGAGGTCGTGGGAGGCCATCATAAGGTCGTCAGAGTAACAGACGATGGAAACAATAAGGGTTCCGGCGGCATGTCCAAGGCAATGCTTGCGTTTGCCGCAGGCACGGCCGGCATTTTCCTAGGAGCCTCACCCTTCATTGCCTCACTTCAAGGGTATTCGCTGGAAGTGGGCGTGTCTGTAATCGTCCTCGCGGTCATAATAAGCCCGATAGCAGGCGAGATGCCTGAAAAAATCTCCATGATGCTTTTGGCGCGCAAGGGGGCAGCCGGGGCGTCAATTGCGGTAGCGAACGTCCTGGGTTCAAAAATACTTAACAACACCCTACTGCTAGCTGTCGCAATATTTGGGGCAATGTATTACGGGGGCTTTGAGGCGATCATTAAGGCAGATCAAATCCTAACGTATCAGATGATTCTTGTAACGGCGGTGACC